>JANQHM010000103.1 GCA_028282645.1 Candidatus Gastranaerophilales bacterium | reverse complement strand
ACTCAAAAATACTTTTCAGATTCTTTAATCAGGTAAAAACTAATAAAATAGGCTATTCTCTGAAAAGAGAAATCTGAAATTCAATTTGGAATCTGTATAATATATTATTCTTTATTTGATTTCTTTTTCTTAAGAGCAGCGAGTCCGGTGACTGCTACTCCTGCAACTACGCCGAGTATCGCGCCTATTCCGGTATAAGGAAGTATATGTTTTTTCAATTTTATAGGATTAAGTTTTGTTTTGCCTGCGACTTCAAATATTGTTTCTATTTTAGTTTCTGACTTTTTATTAAACCAGTTTTTAATTGTGCTTAATATTTTATCCGGTCCATGGGGTTCATGGATGTTATCTTTCCTTGTCAGGGTTAATTCCGCTTTTTCTTTTACATCGCCCAATACGTGGCTTAGGCCTTTGTTTAATTTATTTAAAAGTTTTTTGCCTTCATCTCCAAGTGCTTTAATGTCAACCCCTTGCGCAAATTTAAATTCCATTATTTTTTGTTTTTGAGGGAATATTTTAGAGGTAAACTTATTGAAAAATTGTTTAACAGCGTTTTTTGTCTCAGTTCTTGCAGCCGAATTTTCTTCTATAACAAGGTTTAGAATTTCACCCGGTTTATTAATTTTAAGTTTTTCAGCAAGATCAGGATTTTCTTGTAAAACGTCTTTAAACACCTTGCCTATGGCATTAAATGCTTCAGTCTTTTTTTTACTCATATATGCGCAGGTTGCTGCACCTATCAGGCCGCCTGTTACACCTGTTAGAGTATATTTTCGGCCTTTGGAACTTTTTTCAGGTCTTTTTCCTGTGAATGTCAGTGACCGGCATGTTGCTTTATTTGAGTTTATCATTGTTTTTATTTCTCCCAGTTTAAGGTTAAAAGTTCCGGTGGGTGATACTTGTCTTTTTTTTATATTTTGAGTCAGTATAACTACTCACTAGTTATTTAACTTTAAACATAAATAAAGTTGACAGGTTTGGAGGAGAAGTTATAAAAAAGTTTACAAAAAGGTGATGACCATCACCTTTTATTTTTATCCCTGAAAAGTATTTTTGAGTTAATATAAGTAGGTGATAAAAAGTTTTCACCTTTAAATTTTAAGGCCGAGCGAGCTTTTATTCTACTCCTCAATGAATAGCTTATTTTATTAGTTTTTACCTGATTAAAGAATCTGAAAAGTATTTTAGAGTTAGTATAGGTGGAGTTAGAAAATGAACAATATAACAAAAGAAGAAGCTGTAGAAATAGTTTTAAAAAAACGCTTTGGAATAACATCGCCGGAAGACATCAAGGAAATAATAGAAGTAAACGTCTTTAAGCCGGTATCAAAAGAAGAATCCTCACTAGGCTTAGGAATTGAGCTTATTATAGAAGATGAGAACAATCAGCCTGTAAAGGAAGAATATCAGGTTAACTCAGGAGGGGTTGTCTATTCTTGGGGAAGTAGCCCTGTAATAGATGAAAGAAGCTTAAAAAATCCACCAATAAGCCAATAACAAAAAGAATTCTCCTTGAAAAAGGAGAACTCTTTTTTATAAATATTAGACTAACCCAAAATAGTAATCTTATATTTTAAATTGGGTGATTGTTATAGCATATTATTAACCGAAGAGATTCAAACCGCTTTTATTTTTATTTGGGTCATCACCGGGCAGACCCGGTGCTAATAAGTTTGAGCCTTGCATAGTTGAATTAAGATCATTGTTTATTCCTGCTTGCAATGCTTGTGCCGGATCTGCACTACTTGCAGCGTCGTTGCCATCACTTGCCGAGTTACCGCCACCACTTGCAGAATCTGCTCCTCCCAGCTCTTTAAGTAAACCAAGCATTTCAGGATCAAGACTTTCTTCAGCCTTACCAGGTTCACCGCCTTGACCAAGCAGTTCCATTAATAGTTCTATTAATTCCTGCCATTTGCTGGAATCTTCACCCTCTTCAGCTTGAGCGGGTGCTTCGGCTGGTGCGGCTCCACCTCCTGCACTTGCAGGTGCTTCGGCCGGTGCAGATTCAGCAGGTGCCGGAGCTGCTGCTGCTGGTGCAGATTCAGCAGGTGCCGGAGCCGCTGCTGCTGCCGGTGCAGATTCAGCAGGTGCCGCTGCCGGTGATTGATGTTGACATGCAGCAGGTTGTCCGCTTGATTCGCTGCTACTTAAAGGTTGACTACTGCCTGATCTGCTGCTACTTGTATACGGATATTCTGCCGGTTCGCTGTTAAACCCTTTAACGTCAGGTGAATACATATTATAATTCTTAGATTTATCTTTAATATTAAATACGGAATTACCATTATTATTATTGTTATTATTGCTTTGGCGAGATTGGGCAGTAGTGCCTATCTTTGTAGCAGGTGCTGTTGTGGCTGCTTTAACCGGAGGTTTCTTTGGTGGAGTTGGCAGTGGTTTCTTTGCAGCTGCTTTCTTTGGTGGTTTTGGCAGTGGTTTCTTTGCAGCTGCTTTCTTTGGTGATTTTGGCAGTGGTTTCTTTGCAGCTGCTTTCTTTGGTGGTGGTGATTTAGTTTGTATTGCCATACTCAATCCTCCAAAATATGAATAACTCATCTCTCATTAATTTTAAATATAACCTTAGTAGTTTAAATGTCTCATAAGTATATTGATACAAAGTTACATTGCATAGACAGCGTGAATGGGTAGTGGTCAGCTGAGTACTTATGCTTGCAAGTAAACTCAGGTTATATCAAAAACTTACGGTGATAACCATCTCCCGTGAATGCAATGTTTGATTTATACTTACTAATCCTATTTTTTTAGTATTTATACTGGTACTCAATTAAATTTCAGATTACTCTTTTCAGAGAATAGTTTATTTTATTAGCTTTTATCTAATTAAAGAATCTGAAAAGTATTTTTGAGTTAGTATAAAAATTTTTATAAATCTCTCAACTAATTATTGTACTTACTATAATAAAAACAAAAAAGTATATAAAATTGCTTAATTATTTATACAGGTAAAAATCTTGAAAATAATTATTAAATCTAACAAATTTAACTATAAAAGTTAATGTAACTTTATGTAATTATAGATACATTATATCTCATATCTGCAAATAAACAAATTTCTAAAGGCTTAATATTTATTACAATTATTTTATGGGGTATTATTTTGAATGATACACTGTATACTTTATATTTCTTGCTCATTTTATTTTTTCCCTTTCATTGTTTATTTTACCAGGGAAATACTTTTTATTTTTTCCGGTTCAGTTTTCTCGCTACATTATAGTATTCTATTTAAGTATCAATAATACCTTATTGGCTAATGGATGAAATTTTACCCTGAGATATAATTGTGTGTTCACTTATGATATTTTGGAGCAGTAAGGGCTATGGTTAAGGCTGATTACTCTTTTTGCAATTATATTACACAAACAGAGACAGAAAGAAGATATGCAATAAATCGAGCAATTAAAGGCTCTATTGCTATTGCGTTAATTTCTGTTTTTTTGCTGGCACTTAGTATTGCCGGTGAAATATGGTATATAGCCCGCAGTTTTCCTGATGTGGCTTTGTTAAATGACTATAAACAAGACCAAACAACCCTTATTTATGATATTAATGATAATCTGCTAGCTAATATACACGGAGATGAAGACAGAATAATTGTTGAGCTTAAAGATATATCGCCGCACCTTATAAGTGCGGTTATTGCTATAGAAGATATAAGGTTTTATAAGCATAACGGCATTGACTTGACCGGTACAATAAGGGCATTGGTGAATAATTTTACCGGTCAGGAAGATATACAAGGCGGTAGCTCCATAACACAACAGCTTGTAAAAAATTCTTTTTTAACGCCTGAAAAATCTTTTAAAAGGAAATTTGTTGAAGCAATACTTGCTGCACGGGCTGAGTTAAAATACAGCAAAAATGAAATATTAACAATGTATTTAAATAAAATATATATGGGAAGCATGAGCTACGGAGTTGAAAAGGCTTCTAAAAAATATTTTAAAAAGAGTGCAAAAGAAATTAACCTTGCAGAAGCAGCGTTTTTGGCAGGCTTGATTAAAGCACCCGAAGGGTATTCGCCATATAAAGACTACAAGTCCACAAAATTTAGGCAAAAGCTTGTATTGCAAAGAATGGAACAAATGGGCTTTATAACAAAAGAAGAAGAAAAAGAAGCTGAAAAACAACCTTTATTACTTCATCCTAAAAGTTTTAAACTGTCAAAATATCCGTATTTTGTAGATTATGTTGTATATAAGCTGAGAGAAAGATACGGTGATCAAGTAGTTAAGCGCGGCGGCCTGAAAGTATTTACGACAATTGACCCTGAAGTACAGGAAATTGCAGAAAAAACAATTAAAAAAGGAGTAGGCGCATTTCCCCGATACACAAGGGTAAAGCAAGGCGCTCTTGTATCCATAAAGGTTGAAAATGGTTATATTCAAGCAATGGTAGGCGGCGTGAATTTTGCAAAAAGTAATTATAACAGGGCATTTCAATCAAGAAGAGCAGCAGGCTCTTCTTTTAAGCCTGTTGTGTATCTTACGGGATTTAGATTAGGTGTAATTACCCCTAATTCAACTATATATGACAGCCCAATATCTTATAATACAGGCTGGAATATCTGGCGGCCGCACAACTGGGACGGGAAATATTACGGTAAAATGACAGTAAGAGGCGCATTGACACAATCACGAAATACTCCAACAGTTAGAGTTGCTCTAATGGTCGGTTATGACGCCATAATACAAACCGCACGAATGCTTGGTATTAAAAGCCATATAGATAAAAATTATTCAATTGCCTTGGGTTCGCTTGGCATATCTCCGCTGGACATGGCAACGGTATACTCTACTTTGGCCAGAGATGGTGTGTATATTGAGCCTACTGCCATAAGAAAAATTGAGGATCATTTAGGTAATGTAATTGAAATATTTGAGCCTACGCCTAATAAAGTTATAAATTCAGGGTTTGTAAAACAAGTTGTATCTATATTAATTGACGTTGTAAACAAAGGTACAGGCCGGCAAGCAAGACTGCCGGGCAGGCAGGTTGCCGGAAAAACAGGAACTACTGACCAGATCAGAGATGTATGGTTTACGGGTTTTACACCTGATACCGTTACAACAATATGGATGGGAAATGATGCCAATTTGCCCTTGAATGGGGTGTTTAGCTTTAATTGCGCGCAGTTATGGGGAAAGTTCAGTAAGGAATATTATAAAGTTAAAGAAATATCTCCGAATACTTTTACACCTCCTAACTCGCTGTTTGTAGAAAAACTTAAAAAACTTGACAAAATGATTGCCAAAGAAGAAAATAGGCTTTTTAAGGATTTGAAAGTGCAAGACGGTATTATGTACAGCGATAGGCCAAAGCGAAAGCTTGCATCAAATCAGTTTAGGCGCAAGAGGACAAAATATAGAACTGCACCGCGGTATTACAGGACTTATGTTTATAATAACCGGGTATATTATTATAATAATAATACCCAACCCAGACAAACTTATGCTCAAAACAATAACTACCCAACCAACAGGGGCCGTTATTCACAATCCAGACTGCGACGAGTTGAAGCTGCTCGGGCCAGAAAAAGAGCGTATAATAACAGGCGAAATAATACTTCTCAAAATAGAACAACCCCAAGAAACAACAACAGACGAAATAACAGATATTATTACAATCGTTAACGCTCAAAACTCTTTATTTTAAACAGTTTAAAAAAATTTACGCCCTTTTTTGCCGTTTTATATTGATTATTCTCTATTTCAGTTATAACCTTTTTTATAGACTAACTCAAATTTACTTTTTACCAGGCTTATTGGTAGTGGTCAGTTGAGTACTGATGCTTACAAGTAAACTCAAGTTATATCAAAAGCGATTACATAAGAAAGGTGACGACCATTACCAGCTTATTTTAAAAAGTAATCCTAAATTTGATTTTGGACCGGGATAATTATAATTTATGTTAAAAAATGTTGTATACTATCACTAAAATACTTTAAAATACTTTTTAGATTCTTTAATCAGGTAAAAACTAATAAAATAAGCTATTCTCTGAATTGTGAAGCGGGAGCGTTAAAAAGTGAAATGGTCAATTTTACTTTTTATAAGCTCATTCCAAAGAGAAATCTGAAATTTAATTTGGAA
>JANQHM010000093.1 GCA_028282645.1 Candidatus Gastranaerophilales bacterium | reverse complement strand
AGCTGGCAGTGGTCAGTTGAGTACTGATGCTTACAAAAAAATAAAATTGACCATTTCATTTTTTAACGCTCCCGCTTCGCAATTCAGAGTTTAGCTTATTTTATTAGCTTTTACCTGATTAAATAATCTGAAAAGTATTTTTGAGTCAGTATATAAATAATGGTAATGCATATGTAGTACACAACTAATGTATGATAATTATCAAACTTTTGTATCAGTCTAGCATATTTTAATTTTATATTCATTAATTATCACAGATAAGAAAAAAATTTTTAACAAAAAGTTACCTTAAATTTTAGTCATAATTAAAACTATTGTTTTATTCGATAGAATACCCCGACCCTTGGGTCGAGGAGGTTCATTTATGATAGTATTATTTTTGATTTAGAACTCAGGGTAACGAATATTTAAAAACTTTTTTTATTTATGATACTATTTTTACGGTTATCCGAAATTTAATTAATGAAAATATGTGCTTAAAAATTTTATTTCTAAAATAAGTATTGTTTTTTAGTATTATATTATTTATTTTAAATAAAGTGATTAAATAAAAATTAACTTGCAAATGCCAATTGCATAAGTTTGGTTAAATAAAATATAGCGGGATATGTTGCATGAAAATATTAATGTTAAATAATTTTTTTACAGGTTTTAGCGGTGTGGAGCCTGTAATGATGGAAGAAGCGGCATTATTAAAAGATGACGGCCACAAGGTTTATTTTTTCGCATCAAACAAGCAACCGTATTTTATCAAAGATTATGAGTACGCTAAATATTTTCCTGAATATATAAATTATCCGGAATTACCGGCAAAAGAGCTTGTTAAATATGCATATAAGCTCTTTTATAATAAAGAAGCAGAAAATAAATTTAAAGAATACTTAAAAGAAATAAAACCGGATGTAGTACATTGTCATAATGTAATATACTTACTTACTCCGTCAGTATTAAAAGCCTGCTATGACTTAAAAATTCCTGTAGCTTATACGGTTCATGGGCCTGATTTGGTTTGTCCTTCCGATAAATTGATGTTAGGAGGTAAGGAATACTGTACAAAAGAACTATGCGTAGGCAAAAATCCTATACATTGCACACTTAACAAATGCTTCAATGATAGCCTGGCAAAAAGCCTGGTAGGAACTATAGATTTTGCAACAAGAAAATTCCATAAATTATATGCTAAAGCAGATATGTATATATGTCCGAGCAAAGCATTAGGTGATTTGGTTGTTAAATCAGGAATACCTAAGGAAAAAGTTACGGTAATTAATAACTTTGTAAGTAATTCCTATCTTAAAAAAGAGCCGAATTATAATAATAAAGGTTATTTTCTCTTTGCAGGAAGATTAACAAGAGAAAAGGGCGTTCATTTTTTATTGCAAGCAATGGCAAAATTGCCTGAAGTAAAGTTAAGAATCGCGGGTACAGGCTCTCAACAAGAGCAATTATTTAATTTAGCTAAAAATTTAAACTTAAATAATGTAGAGTTCGTTGGTTTTAGAACGGGAAAAGACCTGGAAGATGATTATACTAACTGTATAGCATCTATCTTACCTTGTGACTGGTTTGAAAATTGTCCCAGAAACCTAATAGAGTCTTTTGTTTTTGGCAAGCCCGTTATCGCAAGCAATCGTGGCGGCATTCCGGAGATTGTAAACCATAACGAAAACGGCATAATATGCGAGCCGGGCAATGTGGAACAATTGGCAGAAGCCATAAAAAAACTATACGAAGATAATCAACTAACAATAAGTTTGGGAAAAAATGCACGGCAAAAGGCAGAACAAGTATACACGGCAGATATGCACTATTCAAAACTATTAAATGCATACCAGCAGATACAGGAGGATAATTAGTGCGAGTTTTATTAGTCCACCATATATTTACAGAGTTTGGAGGCGGAGAAGAAATCATGTATAACGAAGCTCAACTGCTTCGTAAAAACGGTCACGAAGTTCATTTTTTTTCAACGGATAAAAAACCCTATTTAGAAGAAGATTATAAATATGCAAATTTTTTCGCAAAATACGTTAAATTTCACAATCCTATTCAAGCTTTATTAAATTGGTATAAACCTTTTTACAATTTTGAAGCAGAAAAAAAAATAGATGCACTAATTAAAGAAATAAAACCGGATATTATCCATTGTCATAATATATTTTATTATTTAACGCCTTCTATCTTAAGGGCTTGCAAAAAAAACAACGTGCCGGTAGTTATGACATTACACGATGTAAGGCTGATATGCCCTGCAATATTAATGAAAAATCAGCAGCCATGTAAAGATGCACCCTGTGTGGGCGGTAATATAATTCACTGTTTAATAAACAGATGTAAATACGGAAGTTTTATAGCAAGCCTTGTTGTTTCTCTTGAAAATATTTTTAACAAGGCGCATAAGCTGTTTGATACGGTTTCTTTGTTTATCTGTCCCAGCTTGGCGATAATGAACTTATGCAGAAAAGAGAAAATAAAAGAATCCAGGCTTGCGCTGCTAAACAATTTTGTTCCTGATGCCATGTTTAAAAAGCAACCTGTTTATACAAATAAAAATTATTTCTTATTTGCAGGCCGATTAGAAAATATAAAAAATATCCCTACACTAATAAAAGCAATGAGCATGCTTCCAAAAGAAGTAGAATTGCATATAGCAGGCAGAGGGCCGCAAGAGACTGAACTAAAAGAATTAGCAAAAGAGTTAAAATTGGATAATATTAAATTTCTTGGATTTATTAAAAATCAAGAGCTTGAAAATGAGTACAAAAACTGCATAGCAATGATATTGCCTACGAATGGAGTTGAAAATTTTCCGGTATCAGTAATAGAAGCATTTGTCTACGGTAAGCCTGTTATAGGCAGTAAAATGGGCGGAACACCTGAATTAGTTGAACATGAAAAAACAGGACTGGTTTTTGATCCGGAAAACGTGGAAGAATTGGCAAAATATATAGAAAAACTTTATTATAACAGTGAGCTTGCTGTTGAATACGGTAAAAACGGCAGGGCCAAGGCAGAAAAATTATATTGTCCTGATGCTCATTATCCAAATTTGATAAATATATATGAAAATGTTGTAAAAAATCATGCTGATTAGTGTTGTCAGTCCTAAGGGTTAAAAAGTTGGTAGTGATCAGTTGAGTACTGATGCTTACAAGTAAACTCAAGTTATATCAAAAGCTTACAGCGATGACATAATAAGGTGATGACCATCATCTTATTTTTTTTCGTAGTTGTCCATTGCTATTAGAATTTCTTCGACGATTTTCCTTGCTGCATCTTTTCTGTTTTCGGCTTCGGTTATGGGTCTGCCAACCACCAGGTAATCAACACCTTTATTAATTGCATCTGTTGGTGTTACAACTCTTATCTGATCGTTTACTACAGCCCTGCTTGGTCTTATTGCAGGACAAAGAATCGTAAAGTCTTCTCCGCAGGTTTTTCTTATTTTTTCAACATCAGCAGCACTTGCAACAACACCGGCAAGACCGCTGTCTTTTGCCAGCTTTGCAAGTTTACCCACATATTCGTCTAAATCTATGCTTATGCCCAGCTCATCTGCTAATGTTCTTTGACCGATACTTGTTAATATTGTTACGCCAAGGATAGTTGGAGCGGGTAAACCACACTGTTTAGCAGTGTCTTTAGATTGTTTTACAGCGGCTGCAAGCATTTTAGAACCGCCTATTATATGTACATTAAAAAAGGTTATACCGTGTTGAACTAAGCTTGCACTGGCTTTTGCAACCGTATTAGGAATGTCATGAAATTTGCCGTCAAAAAATATTTTGCCGCCTTCGCCATGGACTAGTTTTATTACTTCTGGTCCTTGGCTTGTAAATAATTGTAAGCCGATTTTAAATGTGCCTACGTAGTCCTTAAGATCATAAACCAGCTCTTTTGCTTCATCTATAGTATTTACATCCAGTGCGAGGACAAGTTTTTCTTTTGCTTTTTCATAATTAATTTCTGACATAATTTTCTCCAGGTATTTACAATTGTTTTTTGTTTCACCTTAATTTTATACTACTCAGGTGATGACTATCACTTTTTTAAAGCCATTTTAACACAAGAGAAAGACTAATAAAAACAATAAATTTTGTTAGTCAGGTAACTACTCAGGAACTCCAATGTGATCAAGTAAAGTAGTGAATATCAAAAAAAAATATCCGGTACTCTATGCCAGTACCGGTTGTATGTCGTTTATTATAGCCTGTAAGGCTAAAAGAGGATATATCTTAGCCCAGATGTGTGCGTTAATGCCTATCTGTTAGCGTTTAAGCAGTTTAAGCCAAATAAAGTTATCAGGTAGAATTCGGAGTTCGGCTTGTACTCAGTTCCACAAGCACCATTTAAGTTACATAATCTTGCTTTATTGTAATGATTTATTTTTTCTTTATTATTATATTTTCTCATTTTATTCTCCTTTGTTATTTTTTTTCATCTTAATTTTATTATACCCTTATTGAGAATTTTTCTCAATAAGAAATTTTATTTTATTACAAAAGTTAATAAAAAAATATTTTTTCTAATAGTAACAGCCAAATACTACTCTTTAAAATTAATAAATATAAGGGTGATTTTATTAAAAAAAAATTTTTATAAAATAATAAATATACTTGCTCATAAATACTTTTTAGAAATACAAAAGTATAAAAATATGAAAAATATAATCGAAAAAATATCAAAAAGAGAAGTAATATTATTAGCACCAATTTTGTTGATATTAATCATAGCTTTAATTTCCTATATAACATACACCTCTGTTATCGGATTTAAAGTTAAATACACCGCTGCAACCAAAGGGGTTACCGTAACAGGCCTGGTTAAATCTAGAAAAGACATTAAATTAGCACCGGAAATAACCGCAAAAATAGTTGCTCTTAATGTTAAAGAAGGTGACTTTGTTCAAAAAAATGAGCTTTTAGCAGTGCTGGATTTAGGAGAAGCAGTTGCAGAAGGTGAAAGAGCCAAAGGTAGATACGAAGAAGCAAAAGCTCAGCTACAAAATCTCTTAACAGGATCAAGAGACCAGGAAATAGAAATAGCAAAAGAACAAATAAAAGATGAGCAAGAGTCAATAAATATCTTGAAAAAGCAGCTTTCAACCGGTAAAATACAATACGATGATTCTTTATCACAAACCAAAAGATTTTATAAACTATATAAAGAAGGCGCAATAAGTTATAGAGAGTTTGAAAAATCAAAATTCGAAACCCTAAGAGCAGATATTGTATTAAATACAGTAGAAAACCGTATAAGAGCAGCAGAGGCAAAACTAAGACAAGCACGACAAAATTTGAGCCTGGTAGAAGAAGGACCAAAGAAAGAAAGAATAATAAGCGCACAAGCCAATGTATCAGCCGCAGAAGGAAACTATAAAAAAGCACTCTCGGATATTGAGGATTTTTATATAAAAGCCCCGGTAGGCGGTTACATTATTGATATTATAAGGGAAGAAGGCGAAATAGCCACCCCCTCAAGGCCTGTTATAAGAATGGCGAATCTGCAAAATATATCTATAAGTGCTGATATAGAAGAAACCGAAATAAGAGATACAAAGCTGGACCAAGAGGTTCTATTAATTTTTGATGCCTATCCCGATGAAATCTTAAAAGGCAAGATTTATAAAATTTTAGAGGATGTAAACCCTTCAACAGGTACTTTTATAGTAAAAATAACACTGCCGCAAACAGATAAAGCAATATTCATAGGCATGTCAGTAGATGTAACAGTTATACAAGAACGAGTTGACAAGGGAATAATAGTCCCGGCAAGTTTTGTTTTTTTAAATGATAATAAAAGATATGTATTTAGGCAAGTAGGCGCAAGTGCTGTTAAAACCTATGTAAAAGCCACTATTTTTAATAATAATAAAGTCTATATAAAAGAAGGCTTAAATGAAAACGATGTAATAGTAAAGCCGGTAAAGCCCGCCAAATTAAGGCACAAAGAGCGAATTAAAATCGTTGAATACCAAAAAGGATTATAAATGAAATACTACGAATTATTTATAGCCTGGCGTTATATGAAGGCTAATATTAAGCAATCTGTAATAATATCAGGTGCTGTTGGTATTGGAGTATCTATTATAATATTTGTTCCGTCTATTAATTTAAGTTTTTTTCAAGATTTAATAGATAAAACTATATCAAGCTCCTCTCATATTACTATTACAAAAGAATTAGAAACCTTTAAAAGAGATGATCTGCTTCTTAAAAAGAAATTAAAAGAAATTTTTTTACTAAAAGACCAAACTCTGGCACGAAGGCGTAATATTATTTCCTACAAGCAAATAATAAAAAGTATAGATTTTATTAAAGATATAGAGGAATTCTCCCCGTTTGCAAGGGGTCAAGCCATTGCAGTAAAAGGCTCGGAAGACAGAGGAATAACTTTAATAGGTATTATTCCGGAGAAAGAAGTTAAAGTTATTGACATTGAAAAATATATGATAAAAGGAAGCTTAATGGACTTAGGGCTTCAAGGTATTGCCATTGGCAAACGCCTTGCAGAAAAGCTTAAAGTAAGATATTCTGATAAAGTAAACGTTGTAGGCCCGCGAGGTATAGAGAAAATATTTACAATAGGGGCTATTTTTTCAACAGGCTTAAGAACAACAGATGAACAAAAAGCTTATGTAACATTAAAATCCGCCCAGCAAATTTTTGAGCTGCGCAATGAAGTTA
>JANQHM010000082.1 GCA_028282645.1 Candidatus Gastranaerophilales bacterium | reverse complement strand
ATAATCAAGGCTCTGGTATAAGCAGAACCTTTACTTGTTAATAATCATAGACAATTATTTTGTTTTTACACAGTCTGCTTGGGTCGAGGAGGTTCATTTAATATATTATATATTATAGCAATTCAAAAAATTTATTTCACGATTCATTTTGGATTTTACGAAAAAAGAGCTGTTTTGTTAAATTATTGTTACATTTAATAGATATAGGGTTATTAATTAAAGTTTTTGCCAAAATACACCGAAAAGTATTATTAGGTGATTTAAAAAAATAAATAAATATGGGATTTTTTTTTCAAACTCTGACTCTAACATGAGTAGAAGTCTATCGAGTTCTGATGTTTTCAAATAAACTTAAGTTTTATAAAAAGTTTATAGCGATGACATAAGATAAGAAAGGTGATGACCATCACCCTAAAATGTTATTAGCATTGAATGTAGGAGAAATGACTATGTCTCAAAATTCATTCTGGAACAGAACATCCCGGAAAGCTTATTTTAATTTTATTGAAAGGGAAGAAAAGCATATCCCTGGTAATTCCATCTCTGACTGGGAAAGTGCAGAAAGAGAGATGGCACTGGAAGAAAAAATAAAAGAAGAAGCCTATCTGCTACATGAAAAATACGGCGGCACCCCCGAAGAAAACTGGGAGTACGCCAAACAGGAAATCAAGGAAAGAATACAATTCCTTGCATTTTATATGCATGAATCCAATATAGACAAGTCACCCATGCAAAACTGGATAGAAGCCCAAAAGTTATATATTAGTAAGTTTTAGGATGGCAGTCTTCAATATACTAACTTTAAAAGGTGTTTTTTATGATATTATTTTTTAAATTTTAAAATTAATAAAAAAAAGTAATAACACCTTGATATTTAATTTTCTTTTACTTATACTAAAAATACACTTTATATTATAAGGTAAAAGATTAAATGAAATTAACTGGAAATGAAAACAGGACACGACGCTGCACAATAATTCTTCAGGAGGATTGTTGAAGCTTTAATGCTGTTTTCAGCTGGTATAATTAATAAATAGACTTTGAAAACCTTCTATTAAATATTATAGGAGGTTTTTATTATATACTCCCTCAAAAATACTTTTCAGATTCTTGAATCAGGTAAAAGCTAATAAAATAAGTTATTCCCTGAATTGCGAAGCGGGAGCGTTAAAAAAAAATGAAATGGTCAATTTTATTTTTTATAAGCTCATTCCAAAGAGAAATCTGAAATTTAATTGATGAGTAGTATACATAATAGAGAGATAATAAGCCGCTGGAGGTTATATAAAATGATAAAAGCCGGAATAGCAGGAGTAACAGGTTACGTTGGAGAGGAACTTGCAAGGATTTTGCTTCAACATCCTCAGGCAGATATAAAGGCAATTACATCTAAAACTTACGCAGAGCAAAACTATAATGACATATACAGCAATTTTAACGGGTTATTTATGGCATCTTGCCAGGAAGAAAATATTGCTAAAATGGCAAAAGAGCTTGACATAATATTTTTAGCATTACCTCACGGCATTGCTTCTAAAAAAATAAATAAAAATATACTAGAGAAGGTAAAAGTTATAGATTTAGGTGCTGATTACAGATTATGTTGCCAGGATACTTATGAACAATGGTATAATACAGAACATTTTAGTCCTGAACTATTAGAAGAAGCTGTATATGGATTATCTGAAATAAAAAGAGAAGCTGTAAAAAATACAAGACTGGTTGCAAATCCCGGATGTTATACTACATGTAGTATTTTAAGTTTATATCCTTTATTAAAAGAAGATTTAATATCTAAAAACAGTATTATAATAGATGCTAAATCAGGTGTAAGCGGTGCAGGCAGATCGCTAAATCTTAGTACTCACTATACTGAATGTAATGAGTCATTAAAAGCTTATAAAATATCATCACACAGACATACTCCGGAAATAGAACAAGAACTATCAATTGCAGCAGGTACAGACGTAAGTATTACATTCACTCCCCATCTAATACCAATGAACAGAGGACTGCTAACAACCAGCTATGCCGTATTAAATGAAAACTTAAGCTATAACGATATTTTAGAAGTTTATAAAAAATATTATGGAAAGGAATTTTTCGTAAGAATCTTAAAAGAAGGTATATTTCCCGAAACAAGATGGGTAAAAGGCTCTAATTTCTTTGACCTGGGCTTTACTATAGATGAAAGAACCGGCAGAATTATTATTATTGGCTGCATTGATAATCTGGTAAAAGGTGCCGCAGGCCAAGCAGTACAAAATATGAATATTATGTTCGGGCTGGATGAAAAATCAGGGTTGTCTCAAGTACCTCTATTTCCTGCTTAAACAGGTTTTATCAAGGAGAAAATAATGAAAGTTACTGAAGAAAAAATCATAGCCCCCAATGGATTTTATGCAGTGGGTAGCCATATAGGTATAAAGAGAAAAAGAAAAGATTTAACCATCTATTATAGTAAGCATGATTGCAATGCAGCGGCAGTATTCACAAGGAATGCACTAAAAGCAGCACCTTTATTATGGAATAAAAAATTATTGGATAGCGGAGATAAAATACGTGCTATAGTTATAAACAGCGGTAATGCAAATGCTTGTACCGGAGAAATCGGTAAAGTCCATACGGAACAAATGGCGCAAGACTTGGCAGACTGCCTTAATCTTAAAAAAGAAGAAGTTTTTGTTGCTTCTACAGGTATTATAGGCCAAGTTTTACCTATTGATTTAATTTCTAAAGGTATTCAAGAAAATTCAGCGGCACTCGCACAGGATGAAGATGCTTTTAATGATGCCGCAGAAGGCATCCTAACGACAGATACCTTTACTAAACAGATTACTGTTGAATTTGAACTGTTCGGTAAGCCTGTCAAATTAGCAGGACAAGCAAAAGGTTCAGGTATGATCCATCCGAATATGGCAACAATGCTTTCTTTTTTATTCACCGATGCTAATATCGGCTCAAATTTAATGCAAGAAATGCTTAAAGAAAGTGTTGATGATACTTATAATATGATCTCAGTCGACGGTGATACGAGCACCAATGATATGGTTATATTATTAGCGAACGCCAAGTCCGATACTTCTGAAATTATGCCTGATTCTAAAGAATACTATATCTTTAAAGAAGCGTTGGATAAAATAAACAGGTATCTGGCAATGCAAATAATCAAGGATGGCGAGGGTGCAACCAAATTTATCGAAGTACATATAAAATCTGCACATTCTAAAGAAGATGCAAAGAAAATGTGTAAAGCTATTATTAACTCAAGTCTTGTGAAAACTGCTTTTTTTGGAGAGGATGCAAATTGGGGCAGGCTTGTGGCTGCAATGGGCTATGCCGGTGTTAAATTTGACTTTGATAAGATTAATATTTTATTTAAATCTGATGTCGGAGAAATAGCTCTTGTTGATAACGGTAAATCTCTTGAATTTAATGAAGATAAGGCTTTAGAAATATTAGAAGAAAAAGAAATAAAAGCAATAATAGATTTAAATCAAGGTAATGCTGAAGCAAAAGCCTGGGGATGTGATTTGAGTTACGAATACGTAAAGATAAATGGTGAATACAGATCATAAAGGGGCATAATAATGGAAATTATTAATAATACAATGCAAAAATATATAGAAAAGGCTAATGTACTAATAGAAGCGTTGCCTTATATTAAGGAATTTTCGGGAAATATCTTTGTAATTAAGTATGGCGGCAGTGCAATGCTTGATGAACGATTAAAACAAAAGGTTTTTCAAGATATTGTGCTATTAAAAAGAGTTGGTATAAGTACTGTTATTGTACATGGAGGCGGTCCAAGCATTAATAATATGCTTGATGAAATAGGTAAGGTTCCGGAATTTGTTGACGGCTTAAGAGTAACTGACACAAAAACAATGGAAGTTGTTGAAATGGTTCTTTCCGGTAAGATTAATAAGGAAATTGTCTCCAGTTTGCAAACTTTAGGTGTAAACGCCGTAGGTGTAAGCGGTAAGGATGGCAATATTTTAACGGCTAAAAAGAAATTTATCAACGGTAAAGACGCAGGACAAATAGGTGAAGTGGAAAGAGTAAATACTGATCTTATTAATGCATTGATTGATAATGATTTTATTCCGGTAATTGCCCCTGTAGGTAAGGATAGTAGTGGTAATGGCTATAATATAAATGCTGATTATGCTGCTGTTGCAATTGCAGGTGCGTTAAAGGCTCAAAAACTTGTATATCTAACAGATGTTCCCGGAGTTTTAAAAGATGTAAATGACAGTGAATCTTTGATTTCAAGAATTACTGTTAACGAAGTAGATAATTATATAAAGCAAAAAATAATATCAGGCGGAATGATACCAAAGGTAGAATGCTGTGTATCAGGTGTTAAGTCTGGTGTAAGGACTGTACATATCTTAGATGGGCGAATTGAACATTGCTTATTATTAGAAATATTTACTCATAAAGGAATTGGAACAGTAATAGAAGAGTAGAGGAAAAAATGTCTGGGCAAAATTGGCTTGAACTTGCTGATATACTGACTCAAAAATACTTTTCAGATTATTCAATCAGGTAAAAGCTAATAAAATAAGCTAAACTCTGAAAAGAGAAATCTGAAATTTAATTTGGAA
>JANQHM010000074.1 GCA_028282645.1 Candidatus Gastranaerophilales bacterium | reverse complement strand
TTCCAAATTAAATTTCAGATTTCTCTTTTCAGAGTTTAGCTTATTTTATTAGCTTTTACCTGATTGAATAATCTGAAAAGTATTTTTGAGTCAGTATATTATTTTTTTGTAATGGTCATCACCTTTCTTATGTCATTGCTGTAAGCTTTGATATAGCTTAAGTTTGATTAAAAACATCAGAACTCGATAAGCTACTACCTAACTTTTTTTAAATTCTAAGCATCTAAAAAGTTGAAAAAACTAAAAAGGCAGATAATCATAGAAAAAAGCTGCTCTAATAAATTAGACGGGGACTTTGATTCTTCACAACTACATTCATTTGATTTATCATTTGTAACACCTATAAAGGCAAGCATTGAAGGTTCTGTATTCTCAGGCTTTGTTTCTTCAGTATTACTTGTAAATCCTATAAAAGCAAAGGTTGGTGCATCTGTAGTCGAAGTTGACTCTTTTGTAGCCGAAGTTGATTCTTTTTTTGCAGAAGATTGATTATTTTCTACATACTTGCCTTGTTTTTCATCCCACACAAGCTCTTTACCATCTTCGCTGTATACGTATTCATAGCCTTCCACTTTACTACTTCTGGCATTATCAGAAATAATTGCAATATCATTATCTTGATCTGATGAATCCGTTACCGTTGCAGAGCCTGAGTTTATAAATACCAGATCATCACCCTCACCGGTATTTAATGTATTATTTTTACCGTCTACAACAGCTATAGTATTACCATCTGTATTTGCAGTATTATTTTTGCCTTCTAATTCAAGTATATTTACTCCTTTTCCGTCTGTATCAGATTCATATATATTATCATTGCCGGTAATTTTCGCGTAATTAAGATCACCTTTTTGGTAAATATCTGAACCGTTAGTTTTTGCAGTTAGCATATTTACGCCTAAATCTTCTGCTCTGGCTATTTGAGAAATAAACGAACCTTCTCCACTTGTTATATCGGCATAGTTAAATACTTTTTTTCCTGTGGAATCTTGATGAGATTCTACGACATCAGTACCAACCGCAGATACCCAAGATTTAACGTTTTTATTTTTTTTATTAATTTTAGTTTTTACATCAACTCGTGATTTAGCACTTTTGTCTCCTGTACTTTTCGCCCAAGCATTTATTGATGCGTGCGGTAATTTTGATAAGTCTGCCATACCAACTTTCTCCTTATTATGTTAATAGCTCAATTTTAAACAATACACTCTACTTAATAACCAATGAAAAACTATAAAGAAAAGAATTTTAAATTACTTTTTTCAAAAGAAAAGTTTATTTTACCAGTTTTAACACAATTGAATAATGAATAATCTGAAAAGTATAGACAGGCTTTTATAATTTTTATTTCATTTTAAAAATTATCAATTCAAACAGATTTTGCATATCTATACAAATGCTTAAAATCTTTATTCAAACCTTTTCTACTTTTACTTCTACTCTTTAAATTATGGATATTAGCTCTATCTTAGGAATAGAAAAAAATACAATGATATTAATTATATGTATTTCTCTAATGGGAACACTCTGACTAATTATATAAAAACAATCAAGATTAAAAAATTGCTAGTATAAGCATAAAAAAAAATAATAATTAATAAAAAAAAATTCTAAATCCCTTATTGTATGTGTTTTATATTTTTTTAAAAATTTTTTAGCTACTAAAAAATAAAAAAACTAAACCGGTATCAAATTTGATACCGGCATTTTAAATATTTTCTTTGTATATTGTATTAAATATTGCTTAGCTTGCCTCGGCTTCTCGAGCTTTTCTCCTTTGATTTCTTTCATATCTGCCTTTCTTAATATATTTATTGCCATTCCAGACAAGATCAGTACCATGTTGATTCTGGGTACTTTCAACTCCTTCGTGCCGGTTTCTCTTAGAACTTTTGTCGCCTAAGGTTGCACTGTCATTATCATCATCTGATGTATCTGTTACGGTTGAATCACCTGTTATAGTGTAAGTATTATCACCGTCTCCAGTTTTTACAGAGTTGCCATCGCCATCAACATTTATATGACCTTTACCGGTAACATCGGCATTATTATTATCACCTGTTACGCTAACATCACTGTATCCGCCAGATATGGTTGCATCGTTTTCATCGCCTGCTATAGAAACGTTATTGTATCCTTTTTTACCGGCATCAGCTTTATATTCATTTCCATCTCCTTTTACTGCTGCTTCATTAGTACCATTTTCAGCTTTTTGATGTATAGCTGATCGGTTTGTAGCTGCATTAATACCGTTATACCCTTTAGGAGCAGCAATTTGAGTTATATTAGATCCACGGCCTGCAATTAGGTCAGCATAGTTAATTGAATTTTTACTTTTGCTTGAATCTTGTAAAAGGTCAGAATTTTTACCAACGCTTCCGGCTGCAAGGTTAACGCCATTTTTGCCTTTTGCTTTTTGAGTAACATTAGCATTTTTATCAAGATTTAGATTTGCGATATTTCTAGCATATTTACCAATGGCTTTTTGGTAAACTTTAGAATTTTTACCTGCTGCTACATCTAAAGCGTTAATTCCTTTTTTGTTACCCTTTGCAATTTGAGTAGATGTTGAGTTATCTCCTTGATTTACTTGACCAAAATTAGCTGCATTTCTCCCTGCTTTTGCAGCTTGAACAAAGGAGGATTTATTTCCTTGCAATGCTGCACCAAAATTAGCTGCATTTCTTGCAGCCTTTGCGATTTGTCCAAAGGAGGACTTATTTCCTTGCTGTGCTGCACCAACGTTAGCTGCATTTGTTCCAGCCTTTGCGATTTGTCCAAAGGAGGACTTATTTCCTTGCTGTGCTGCACCAACGTTAGCTGCATTTCTTGCAGCCTTTGCGATTTGTCCAAAGGATGAGCTATTTCCTTGCAATGCTGCACCAACGTTAGTTGCATTTCTTGCAGCTTTTGCAGCTTGAACAAAGGAGGACTTATTTCCTTGCTGTGCTGCACCAACGTTAGTTGCATTTCTTCCTGCTTTTACGGCTTGAACAAAGGAAGAATTATTTCCTTGCTGTGCTGTACCAACGTTAGCTGCATTTGTTCCAGCCTTTGCGATCTGTCCAAAAAAGGAGCCACTACCTAGACGAGCTCTACCGATAGTTTTAGCTGTCTTACTACCTTTAGCTTTTTGACTGAGACTAGAACCGTCTCCACCTTTTATCGTTGCATTTTGTACTATATTTCTACCTTTTGCACGCTGTTCAACCTGAGCGTTACCAGGTGTTTTTACATTAGCTTTTTGTCTTACTTTTTTAGCTTTTGCATTCTGATGTGTACTTACATCACTATTTGAGCTTTTATCCCCTTCTTGAGTACTTTGTGCATTTGGGCCCTTTGCTATTGTTCCTAATTGTGCTTTAAAGTTTACTGACATATCACTTCTCCTCTTAAAACTTCTCACTGATTGATAAATCTACTGTATAGGTGTATATTAAACTGAAACATTATCTTCATAATGTTTTCCAAATTCTATTTAAAAATTAACCTACTGCTAAATAAATACTAATTTATTGGTAGTGGTCAGTTGAGTACTGATGCTTACAAGTAAACTCAAGTTATATCAAAAGCTTGCAGCGATTACATAAGAAAGGTGATTACCATCACCCTGATTTTTATGTCTAAATATTAGCTATGGTTAATTTATTACTGCTAAATTTGATATATAAATACTGTTATTCTACATAAATACTGACTTCTGGATTGAAACACTGACTTGTCTTTTAATAGAATATAAAGAATACAGTAACTATTTATTAGTAAATTTAATATATAAATACTGTTATTCTACATAAGTACTAACTTCTGGGTTGAAACACTGACTTGTCTTTTAATAAAATATAAAGAATACAACGGTTATATATATATAAAAACAAACATTATTTTAATATTGCCATGTATATAATTAAAAATCATCTTTTTTTTATTAACAATAATGAATATAAGCAGCTTTAACCAGCTTTTTTCATTTAGCCTGAAGCGCAAGGCTTATAGATTCTTTAGCTTTTTTTTGCCTATATATTATCGTATTCAGCTTTAACTATATTATTTTCACCTTTAATGGCAGTTTTAATCGTACCTTTATATCCTATAGTATTATTTTTGCCTTTAATATTTACCTTATTTTTTTTGCCGCATATTTTTATAAAATTATCATCACCTTCAATTGTAATATCATTATTTCCTTTTTTGCCTGCAATAACTTCATAATGATTGTTATTGCCTTTAATTGTTGCTTTATTATTGCCACCTTGAGCCTTTTGCCTAAGGTCTCCGCTATCTATTTCTACATTCAGCTCATTTTGTGATTTAAGACCATAAGCTTCTTGGTAAACCCTGGACATTGGAGTCTCTGTTTTTACATCAGCTTTGTTAACAGCTTTCTTACCTTCAGCTGTTTGCCCAAGGTTTGATTCCGATCCCATTGAGCCGCTAAAAGAGTTAACAGCTTTTTTTTCTGATTTAGCAGTTTGATTTAAACTAGCCTCTTTTCCCACATCCAGTTTAGTGTCGTTGATTGCTGCTTCAATAGCTTGTGCCGTCTGATAGAATTCCATTTCGGCTTCTGCACTGCCTTTGGCACTCTGAAGCACAATACTTCCTACTCCTAATTGATTTATATAATTTTCTTCATGTTCAAGTTTTTTTTGTGTTAATTCCTTACCACTTGTTGATATATTTATTTGTGGCATACAACTTCTCCTATTAAACTTTTTTGTATTGGCTGAAAAATATTTTAGAGGTAGTATATCAAGCCAAAGTATTATATTCATAATAATATTTTCATTGGTATATATTATAAAATAAAGCTGACGTGCTAAACTATTAAATAATCTGAAAAGTACTTTAAAATATTTTAGTTATATTCACTAATTTGGTAGTGATCAGCTGAGTACTGATGCTTACAAGTAAACTCAAGTTATATCAAAAGCTTACATCGATGACATAAGAAAGGTGATGACCATCACCCACTAATTTTTAGATAGCTAAACGTTATGTATACTTAATTTTTTATAACTGTTTTTTTAATATATATATATAAAAACAAAAAAATAATAACTATTGTCAAGCTATTTATACAGGTTCCAAATTAGAAGTAGTATAAGTCTTATTACCTGCCTATTTTATCCATAGGTATTAGCTTAAGTTTTAATTTAAATACAGCCTATCGGGGCATCTTTGTTTATGGCTTATTTGTTTAAATCTATTCTTATAGGCATAAGCTTTAAAGGAATTAAAAAATGAAAAAAATATTATTTGCTCTCTTCGTCTCATTTTTACTTTGCGGTATTACTGTAGCTGAGCCACTATTATTTGGACCGCTTGAAATAACTATAATGCACTTAAAAAAAGTTTCTCCCGAAATATCCAAGCTAAAAGTAAAGGTAAAAAACGTTAGTGATATAGAATTAAAAGGATGCAGGCTAAAGACACTCCTTTTTAAGGATAAAAAAATAGCAACTTTTCAAGAGCTCCCTTTGAACTCCGGCGACGGACTTATTATTAATGAAAAATACTATTTAACTTATCAATTTAAGAATCCTATTGACCACGATTCCATAGGATTTTATTTAAAATGCGGTGACAAGCTTTTCGTGCCGGCTGTGGTAAAATAATAATTATACTGCCGGTACTCAATTAAATTCCAAAAAATATAATATTATGAGTAAAATTTTTCTTAAATACGACCCAAAACATAAGTCACCATTTATATATCAAATGTTTGAATCTCTATCAGGTAAATATGACTTAATGAATAACCTGATTACATTTGGACTTCACAAATATATCAAACAAAATGCTATTAAAAAAGTACCGTTACAGCCAAAATCAAAAATATTGGATATATGTACAGGCACAGGCGATATTGCTTTAATACTTGCTAAAAAATTACCCCGGGATACACTTATAACCGCTGTGGACTTTAGCCCTAAAATGCTGGATATTGCCGGACAAAAAGCCCGTAAATACCATAATATAACTTTCCTTCAAGCAGATGCCCTTAATTTGCCTTTTGCTGATAATTCCTTTGATATTTCAATAATAAGTTTTGGGTTAAGAAATTTAAATGATATTAATCAAGCCTTGCAAGAGTTCAAGCGTGTTACAAAAAAGGGCGGTTACATTGTCAACATAGATATAGGCAAACCAAATGGGACTTTAGCACCTTTTATAAGATTGTATTTTACTTATATAGTTCCTTTTTTAGGAAAAATTTTTGGAAAAAGCAGATTTTATCATTATTTACCGCTATCAGCTGCAAGTTTTCCCTCTCAGGAGAAATTATTACTCATATATAAAGAGCTGGGCTTTAAAGAAGTAAAGAACTATAATTACTTATCAGGTATAATAGCTCAGCAGGTTATAAAGATATACTAACTCTAGGAAGCTGTCTTGTTAAAGCTTGCATCGCCTTGCCAGGCAAGCCGCTTCAGCTTTAAAATCGCAGTCCTTAAATGAGCCTTTATTATTGATATAACTAGCTTTTATTTTTTTAACCAGATAGGCTCTAAAATATTTTCCAGATTCTTTAGTCAGGTAAAAACTAATAAAATAAGCTATTCTCTGAATTGTGAAGCGGGAGCGTTAAAAAGTGAAATCTAAAATTTAATTTGGAACCTATATATAAAATATAAAAAGACAACGGTAAAACTCCTTTTGCCAGGCAAAAAGTTACCGTTGTAATAAGTTATTTTATTTTTTAATCCAAAACCCGCTAATAATGGGGTTTTTTCTTGTTTAACTCTTCTTTTCTACTATAATTTCTATCAATAGTTATGTCTATTATATTATCATTTGCAATATTATATTCATTTTTAATAATATTATCTTTTTCATTATCTTCTAAAATAGTAGTATCACCTGCTGACGCAGTATCAGCCACCTTCGCCTC
>JANQHM010000247.1 GCA_028282645.1 Candidatus Gastranaerophilales bacterium | reverse complement strand
TACTAAACAGGGGATTGATGGTATTATTCATTTAAGTCCGTTTACTTGTATGCCGGAAATTATGTCTCAAAACATATTTCCTGCAATGAGACAGGATGGGGCAATTCCTATACTGGCTCTTGTTCTTGACGAACAAACAGGTAGAGCGGGCTTTGTTACGAGATTGGAAGCGTTTGTTGATTTAATGAGAAGAAGAAAAAGACAACTTAGTCTTGCTCAGTAATCACAACATAGGGTATGAAAATAAAAGGGAGATGCTAATATCTCCCTTTTATTGTTCTTTCTATTTGCCTTTTAACATCTCTTTTAGCTGTAGATTCTCTTTTATCGTGTAATTTTTTACCCTTAGCCAGGCCAATTTGAACTTTTGCCCAGCCTTTTGAAAAATAAATTTTTAAAGGAACTATAGTATAGCCTTCCTGCTTTATTTTATTAGTCATTTTTATTATTTCTTTTTTTGTTAAAAGAAGTTTTCGTGTTCTTTCCGGTTCGTGGTTATAGCGGTTACCCTTTTCATACGGACTTATGTGAACACTATACAGCCATACTTCGCCTTTTTCTATTTTTGCAAAGCTATCTTTAAGATTTACCTTGCCGGCTCTTATAGATTTTATTTCTGTTCCTGTTAAAACAATACCTGCATCATATTTTTCAAAAATATTAAAATTATGATAGGCTTTTTTGTTGTTAATAACCATTGCGTTTTTACTCATTTCACATCACACCAATTTTTTTGTAAATAAAACTTTTTTCATTGAACTACATAAATTATAATATATAATAAAAATGGTGATGGTTATCACCTTTCTTGTGTCATCGCTGCAAGCTTTTGATATAACTTGAGTTTACTTGTAAGCATCAGTACCCAACTGACCACTGCCATAAAAATTAAGGGATTTTCAATGAAAGGATAATATCCGCGTGTCGAATCTGATAAATTGTAAAAATTGTGGTATTTTATTTAAAAAAACTTTTAGAAATATTTGTAATGAATGTTGGCAAGAGGAAAATGAAGTTATAGAAAAAATAATACGGCACGTAGAATCTGAAAAAGATAAGAATATATCCTTAGAATCTATAAGTGAAGCACTTGATATGCCTTTTTCCGAAATTGACGGCTTGTACAGAAACGGACGTTTGACCACCATAGCAGGGCGGATAAAAGTAAAATGTAAAATTTGTAAAACAATATTAAATCCGGATAACAGGGTGGGATATTTTTGTAATAAATGCGCCAATACAATTGTTGATCCGGATAATAAGATACTTAACAGTGATATCAAAATTGACAAAAACATACCTCTTAAAAAGTTCCACAAAAACGTTATGCATACCAGCAGAAAAGAAAATGACGAAAAAAAGAAGTACGGCTATAAAAAAGATTATGAATGAACCTCCTCGACCCTTGCAGACTGTGTAAAAACAAAAGAATTATCTATGATTATTAACGAGTAAAGCTTCTGCTTACGCCAGAGCCTTGATTATTGTCTTAACTCCCAGCTCATTAATTACTCTTTTCATATTATAAGCTAATGTAGTCAGTCCAAATTCTGTTTTAACATTTTCTAATCCTTTCATAAGAAAAGTTCGATTTGGGTCGAGGAGGTTCATTTTTTTAACCAGACAGGCTCTTATAATAATAAAAAAAAATTTTCAATAAAAATTTGGAAATGTTATATTTTACATATGAATAAATGAAAAAAAATTACATAAATAAAAAGGTGATAATTATCACCTAAACTTAAATAAGGTGTAAAATGAATAACAGTAACAATAAGCACGATTTTATCCTAAATACAATCAATAAAATGTATGATTTTGCTTTAAAAAATAATTTTAAAAAGGAAATAAATAAGCATTTACCAAGAGATAGGCAATTAAAAAATCATTGGAAAATCGATTTTTTAAATAATTATATTTCCTATAGTGGTAAAAAGCCTCTTGATATTTGTTTGGAAAGCGATATTTTTGACCAAAGGGAAAAAGAGTTTATTAATGCGGTCAAAAATGGATTTGTTGCTTCTTATGGAATTTTGAGCAATGAAAATGATTTGTGTATTTATAATTTTATTAATGAAAAGGAATATAGCGTAGCTCTTATTAATCCAAAATCCTTAAATCCTTCTTTAAACAGATATTTTATTTCAAGACTAATAGAATTTGAAGGCAATTACTATATTCCTGACATTGTTGATATACTTGAAGAAAGAAGAAATGCTGTTTCATTTGCTAAAGATCTTTTATTAGGAGAATCAACCCTGATTTATAAGGATAATCCTCAAAAAGAAGAAGAGGTTACAAATTTTTTAGATAAAATTTATTCTGAATTTACAGCTATATTTGGTAATGAAGAGATTTTACTAAGTGCCGACACAGCTTCTGATATTGCAGATACGTTTGTTAATTTTATAAAAGACAACGATATCAACAAGAGAGAGGAGGTTGTAAAACTTTTTCAAGAACAAGTAAATGAAGAAATGCCTTTTGGCAAAGATGAAAAAAGTGATGAGGAGTCTAAAGATAAGGAAAATTTTGAGGATGAGACAAATTCAGATAACTCATTATTTTTTGTTTTAAAGGATAAGGGGCTTTATGTTGCAAGATATTATAATATACTGAAAAATATCTACGGAAGAAGTTCTTTTAGCCATATATATACTGAAATAGAGAAAGCAATTTTATCTGATTATTTTTTCGAAGAGAAGTTTGAATATCCGGCTGAAGCGATTTTAAAACTTTATGAAGAAGCAGATGATAAAGAAAAATTCCTCAAGACTACAAGAACCATAATTAGAATTATTTCTGAGGACTATGACTTCGATGAATTCCCTAACCTAAGTAGTTTGAGCCTTCAAAAGATACTTGATAACTTTAAGCCTGACTATTACTCTACAGAGAAACAATTTTCGTTTTATACGTTGCATATAGTTTCTAAAAGCGTTGAAGAAATATTTAATGAAACCCAGGAACTCATTCAAAAAATAGCCGAGTTAAGGCAAAAACTTGAAGAATATGAAGAAGATATTCAAGATCACCTTTCGCAGGAACTCGGTAAAAATGAGCCTTGTTATTGTGGAAGCGGTAAAAAATATAAAAAGTGCTGTTGGTTTAAATTATGATTTCTGAAAAATACCAATTTTATGTTATACTACCTCTAAATTAAAGAGGAAAATAGTGGAGATTTTAAAAATGGGAAAAACTCAAATTAAATATGAAATCAAGGATATAAATCTTGCAGAAGCAGGCAAGAAGCAAATTAGCTGGGCTAATTCCGATATGCCCGTACTACAACAGATCTCGGAAAGATTTACAAAAGAAAAGCCTTTAAAGGGCATTAGAGCAGTGGCATGTTGCCACGTTACCAAAGAAACCGCAAACCTTGCTATTGCATTAAAAGAAGGTGGGGCAGACAGTATATTAATCGCATCAAACCCTCTTTCTACACAGGATGATGTTGCAGCATCCCTGGTAAAAGATTATGATATACCTGTTTACGCCTATAAAGGCGAAGACACGAAAACATATAACAAGCACGTACAGATTGCACTTGACCATAAACCGCAAATTATTATAGATGATGGCTCTGATGTGGTAGCAACCTTATTAAAAGAACGCCCTGATCAGGTTAAAGACCTTATCGGTACAACAGAAGAAACAACAACAGGTATCGTCAGGCTACAAGCCATGCAAAAAGACGGCAAGTTAAACTTTCCGGCAATTGCTGTAAATGATTCTCAAACAAAGCACTTTTTTGATAACAGATATGGCACAGGCCAAAGCACGCTAGACGGTGTTATAAGAGCGACCAATATTTTACTTGCCGGCAAAAATGTTGTAGTGGTAGGATATGGATGGTGCGGTAAAGGTACTGCAATGAGAGCAAGAGGCTTAGGGGCTAATGTTATTGTAACAGAAGTCAATCCAGTTAAGGCAATAGAGGCTGTAATGGATGGCTTTAGGGTAATGCCTATGGCAGAGGCTGCTAAACTTGGAGATGTGTTTATTACGGTAACAGGCAACAGGCATGTTATTGACCTTCATCATTTCTTGGAAATGAAAGATGGTGCTGTTGTTTGTAACTCAGGACATTTTGACCTGGAGTTAAATTTAGATGCTTTAAAAGCAGAAACCAAGGATATTACAAATATAAGACCATTTTTAGAAAGTTATAACTTAAAGAACGGTAAATCCGTACTGGTTCTGGGTGAAGGCAGGCTGGTAAACCTTGCAGCCGCTGAAGGACATCCGGCAAGTGTTATGGATATGAGTTTTGCAAATCAGGCTCTTGCTGTTGAGTACCTGGTTAAAAACAGAGGTAAACTGGACAATGTTGTTCAAACACTCCCCGCAGAAACTGATATGAATATTGCTAAACTAAAGTTAAAATCAATGGGCGTAGAAATTGATGAACTTACCCCTGAAATGGTTGAGTACTTAAATAGCTGGCAAATTGGAACATAAATTTGAATAATGGATATATAAAAAGCCAATAGCAAACTTTTACCAACTAACTTATGTAAAGCTTTGTTTTGTGTTTAAAGTTATGGGGCTGATACCTCGCCCCTTGCAGACTGTGTAAAAACATCTGTTTTAACATTACTTAATATTTCAATACTGCATACACTTTGATATTTTCCAATTTAAACTCAAGTAATATCTTATCCTGAGATATAATTTCAGTTTGAGATTTTGCAATCTTTACTTTTTTATCTAATTTAATAATTTTACTAACCTTAATCCGCCCAATAACTTTAGGCCCCTCAATAAGGTTAAGCTCATTTTTTTCTTTTATGTATCTAACCTGGTAAAAACCGGGAGCAATAGGTTTATTATAATCATCATAAGCATTAATTGTTAAAAAAAGATAGGGAAACTCGCTGTCAGGAAGGGGATCTATTTTTTGAGCATCTCTAACACCCGAGTGATAGACAGGATGCCCGCTAAATTCTTCCGGATCAACAAAAGAAATAAACAATCCAGCCATTATCAATAAATCTAACATGAATATACTCTTTATTAATCATCATGGTTATCATTATTATCGTCATCTTTTATTTTATCTTTTTTATCATTATTGTCATAGTCTTTATTTTTCTCTTTTGGCTTTTTATTACTATTTTCTTTATTATTGTTTTTACCCGGTTCATCAGACTGATCTTCAACCGGGCATTTATCATCCTTGCATTTTGCTTTAACAGTTAATGCTTGAGAATTGAACGGTGCCATAGAGTGTTCTTTCTTTCGATGATATTTATATCCATTTCTTTTATACATTTTATGCATTCTGTGTTTTTTAATACAATGAGGACAGTGAGTATCATCACCTTTTATAAATAAAGCACCTGCTATCAGACCGAACAGAACGGATAAAACCAGAATAACATAACCGCAAACCAGTCCTATGCTTTTTACAAAGCCCTCTTGCTTATTAGAATTAGTTAAAATTAAACATCCTATTCCAATAGCAATAGCAAAACATAAAAATCCAAAAAGTAGAATAGCAGCTTGATGCATAATGATTCTCCTTACATTGTCATATATACTGCCATACTAATTTAACAGATTTAAAATAAAAATTATGCTCTTATCGGCTAATTCAGGATTGGTTTCTTAATTTTTGGTGATGGTCATCACCTTTCTTGTGTCATCGCTGTAAGCTTTTGATATAACTTAAGAAGCTGTCTTGTTAAAGCTTGCATCGCCTTGCCAGGCAAGTCGCTTCAGCTTTAACATCGCAGTCCTTAAATGAGCCTTTATTATTGATATAACCAGCTTTTATTTTTTTAACCAGACAGTCTCTAAGTTTACTTGTAAGCA
>JANQHM010000190.1 GCA_028282645.1 Candidatus Gastranaerophilales bacterium | reverse complement strand
TTATATCAATAATAAAGGCTCATTTAAGGACTGCGATGTTAAAGCTGAAGCGGCTTGCCTGGCAAGGCGATGCAAGCTTTAACAAGACAGCTTCTAAACATTAAAGCTTTTAAAGAATATTAAAAAAGTTATATATTGATCGCATTTTAGTATTTAGGTAAATTATATATTTCTTCAAAATTCGCTACCGTTTCGGCATTGTTAACTTTTGTATAAAAAATTTTTAAATTATTAGAATTTTTCCTTTGTCTAAAGCATAATAATTAGTTAGTTTAAATTTATAAAATGAAAGGAAAGTGTAAATGAAATTAGCACCAAGTTTTTATTTTTTACCCCCAAGTTCTTTTAATGATACTAATTTCAGGCTAACACCCGGAGGGAATCCACCCATCATAGTCGATAACAAGGATATTACAAGCGGGGCCAACGATATCGTGACCGGAATGAAATATATATATAATAACGGCATAGTCGAAAGAGTCTTTACCGATGGAAATAGGGTCTTTTCTCATTCTCATCAGAATCTTGGCACGGTAAGATTTAAGCCTAATGGATACAAAACACTCACTACACATCCTGAGAAAGATTTAACGCAAGTAAAGGCCTTTTGGGCAGATGGTTCTACTTCTACATCACGTAATAATGTTAATATAAAGAAGATTGATCCTAATTCAAGTATTCAAAGAGATCTTTTCCCTGATAGCACTCAGATCAAAAGACTCTTGGGTGACAGTATTGAAATAAGAAAAAAGGGAAATATAAAAGAAGCTGGACAAGTTTTGCCGGAGGGAACGTTCATTCCTTTTCTTGAAAAAAATCTCCTAACTCGCCAAATAACATTGCCTCCCGTGCCCGAGCAACCTAAATATATAAGAAAAAGGCTGGAGGAACTCTTAAGCGATGCTACAAAGTTTTCCGAAGTTGCAAAGGAAATACTAAAGAAAATGATGAAAAAATAATGAAAATATTAACGTTTGACACAAGTGCAGATAAACTATTTATCACTTTGGGCGAAGATGATAAGGTAGAGTTAACTAAAGTTATCTGCAATACAAAGGAAAAATATAATTCAGCTTTATTGATACCAACAATAGCAAAATTATTGCAAACAAAAAATTTAACAATGCAAGATATTGAAGCAATCGGTGTGAATATAGGGCCTGGCAGTTTTACAGGAATTAGAGCATCTGCAACTGTGGCCAGAGTTATCGGGCAAAGCTTGAATATTCCTGTAGTGGGCATTCCTTCATTAGAAATTATTGCCGGTGCCAATGATTCGCAAAAAGATACTCTTTGTTTGATAGATGCCAGAAAAGGCAAGGTTTATACTGCTATTTATAAAAATAACGGGGATATTATAAAAAGTCCTGATTTATTGTCGCTCGATGAGTGCTGGCAGCTTATCGAAGAAAATGATTACTTTCTTATTGCTGATAATTTAATGGCTAAAAAGCTGGATGAAAAACAAATAAAATATTTTAATTTTCAACAAACAAGCATAAATTTTGGGCTTAGCTTGGCTGAATTGACTTATAGCTATCTTCAAAACAAAGATAAATCATTTAACTGGTATGAGCTAAAGCCTTTATATATTCAGCCGCCGCCTGTAACAATGTCAAAATCCAAAAAATAATAGGTAGTGGTCAGTTGAGTACTGATGCTTGCAAGTAAACTTAAGTTATATCAAAAGCTTACAGCGATGACATAAGAAAGGTGATGACCATCACCAAATAATATTATATTTTAAAATTTGAAAAAATAATATAATAATAGATATTACGTTACATATAATACGAGGTAACAAAAATGAATATCTCTGAAATTATAAACGAATTAAACACTCTTATAAAAGCAGAATACAATGATTTTAAAGGCTGTTATCTTTATGGATCAAGAGCAAGGGGTGACTTTAGAGAAGACAGCGATATCGATATTGTTGCTCTTTTTGACTTTATTGACAGAGATAAAGAAATGGAAATTTACGGCATAGTTTGCGATTTGAACTATAAATATGATGCTTTCATTGCTTTACATTTATATACGCCTGAACAGCTTGAAAAAAACTATGTGTTTCATAATGAAGTTGTAAATAAAGGAATTTACTATGATGCAGCATAAAAAAACATTAATAAAATATTCTATAGCCGTATAAATAGATGACATAAAAAAGGTGATGACCATCACCAATAGTTAGTACTCGAATAACCACTATCATTTGTTATTCGATAACCGAAAAAGCTTCCTCCGGAGGAAATCCATTACCAACATCTTTTTTTAATTCAGTACTATTTTGATATTTTTTAATAGTAGCTTCTATCATTGCGCCAGGTGCGGCATAAGATGTTCCTGCGATATAAAGAATAGCCTTTTTCGCCGGATCCGTCGAAGTCGAAAAACGGCTTTCCTTTTTTATCAAATTTTACCTGTTCCAATACCTTCAAATCATTAAGTTTTTCTATATATTTAGCTATAAATGAATTTATAAATTCATTTATAGCAATTTGGTGTGCTTCTTTTTCTCTGTTCATTACACCAATAACTTTTGACGTAAGTTTAAAGCTATCAAATCCAAGAATCTTCTTATTTAATGAAGACACTATTTCATAAATAGGCCTCTTTTCTGTTGGGCAACCTGAATCTTTATATTCTTCTTTTAAATAGTCTAATAAGTTTTCTGATTTCTCTAATAATTCACGATTTTTTATAAGATTAAGGTATTCATCGTATTTATTTATAGCAGGTTGTCCGTCAATAGGAAATTCTGCTTTATTAGCATTTGTTATAGTTAATCCGGTCATATTCCCCTTATCATCCTTAACCGGCTGAAGGCTAAAAACGCCTTGACTCCAGTCAGTAATCAGCGAGTTATTAGCAGAAAATTTTGTTATTTCACCATTAGCATTAATAGCTCCTACAGTATTTACACCTTCCGCTAAAGACTCAAGACCAAAGTTATCCTTGCCCTTATTACCTCCTGCTATATAGACAGGTATCCCTTGTTCTGTTACAATTTCAATAGCTGATAGCATATTTTTATTTGATTTACTTAGTTTTTCACGAATTTTAGGCTTTTTCTCCGCTAAATTCTGAGGAGTTACTTCTTCATCAATCAATTCAGAGGCTTTTTTAAAACTGTAGGAAGAAGTAAGAGACATATTAACTCCATCAATTTTCTCTTTCGATTTTAGTACTTCCTTAAATTTATCTGCAATGTTATCAGGGTCCAATCTTCCTTCTTGCAAAGGAGATAATGGCTTTTCTATAACTTTTGCGTCGGGACATTTGGCCTTTATAATACTTACAATAGATTTGCCATGAGTAGTATCAAATTTACCATCTGCATCAATATCATACTTTTTAGTTGTAAAATCATCAATTACGACAAATAAAGGCTTCTTTTCTTCCAGGGCTTTACCTGGTGAATATTGTCCTATAATTACTATCGGCTTAATTTTTCTATATTTGCTTAAAGATTTTAGCCTTAAAGCTTTTGCTTTTATCAATTCTTCTCCAAAGTAGCCTGATCCCATTGATGATAAAGCTATAGTATTTCTTTTTTCCGCTCGAGGATCTTCACCTCTAGGCGACCTGGGACTCCTGGCTTCTGTAGACAACGCTATTATGTTTGGTTGGCTTTTATGATTTATTCCGATTCGTATACCTAATGGGAATAATAATTTTGTTATCATTTCAATTATCCTTTATTTATAACTAAATATTTATTTTTATATTAATTAAGTAAAAAGATTTTACTATTTGCCTATTCTGTGACAGATATTTATTATTAATTCAAAAATACAAAATAAATTTAAGATTACTATTTAGAATAAGCTTAACGATTAAATAATCTGAAAAGTATTTTTAAGTTAGTATAATAACAGACAGAAAATAAGTAAAGAGGATAAAAACTTGAAGGCAACAATTATCGGAGGCGGATTAGCAGGATCGGAAGCCGCTTTACAGCTGGCATCTTACGATATACAGGTAGATCTTTATGAAATGAGACCTTTGTTAAAAACAGGTGCACACAATACAGATATGTTAGGTGAGCTGGTTTGTAGCAATAGCCTGGGTTCAAATGATACAGGTGCTGCAAGCGGACTGTTGAAAGAAGAATTAAGAATGCTTAATTCGTTTTTAATAAAGGCCGCAGACAAGTATAAAGTACCTGCAGGCAGTGCACTTGCAGTAGACCGGGATTTATTTGCAAAAGAAATAACTGAAATGATAAATTCTAATCCTTATATAAATGTAATAAAAAAAGAGTTTGTTAATATCCCCGATGAGCCTGTAATAATTGCTTCAGGTCCTTTAACCTCTGATAAATTGACAGAAAAAATTATTGAATTTACCGGGCAAAACAATCTTTATTTTTATGATGCTATTGCCCCGATAGTAGAAAAGGACTCGATAGATTTTGATATAACGTTTATGGCAAACAGGTACGACAAAGGGGACAGCACTTCTTATATAAATTGTCCGCTTAATGAAGAGGAATATAATAATTTTTATAATATCCTGATAAATGCCCCTAAAATCGAATTAAAAGAATTTGAAACAAACACGGACAAGGCAAAGTTCTTTGAGTCTTGCATGCCTATAGAAGTTATAGCCTCCAAGGGTAAAGACACTCTAAGATACGGTCCGATGAAGCCTGTAGGGCTGACAGACCCGCGCACCGGTAAATATCCTTATGCAGCAGTACAACTTAGACAAGATAATATGTCTGCTACCTTATATAATTTGGTTGGATTTCAGACAAACTTAAAATGGGGTGCTCAAAAAGAGCTATTACAAGCCATACCGGGCTTGCAAAATGTTTCAATCATCCGTTACGGTGTAATGCACAGAAATACGTTTATTAATAGCCCTTTAATATTAAACAAAACAATGCAAACAAAAAGCAATCTCAATATTTTCTTTGCCGGCCAAATCACAGGGGTTGAAGGCTATACTGAATCTATTGCAACAGGATTGCTTGCAGGGATAAATCTTGGTAATCACCTTCTTGGCAAGCCTTTGGTTGAACTTAATAACACCTGTATTTTAGGAGCGTTAAGCAGTTATATTACTTTTAACGAGCATAAAAATTTTCAACCTATTAACAGTAACTGGGGTATTCTTGCGGGTTTGGACTTAGATAAAAAAATATTAAAAAATAAAAAATTAAGAAATGAACATTATAAGGAAAGAGCTATAAATTACATAAAAAATGAAACTATAAATTAGAGTATTAGTTATTAGAACCTTAGTTCATATCCCTACTTAACCAGAGCACCTGAGCGCAGACCTCATAATTATCCTCATCAGGCTTTAGGGTATATGAGTTATATTTTTTATTTTCGCTTATAACGTTAATAATCCCTTTGGGCAATTTTTGCAGACGTTTAACCATCAGGGTGTCTTCTACTCTTATAATATATATTTTATTATTTAGTAACTGCTTTTTAGAGCTGTCTGCCAGTACTTTATCTCTATCCAGAATGACAGGCTCCATTGAATCTCCCCTTACCTTAATAATATGACTTGTTGTTATGTTAGCGTTTATTTGTTTAAGCAGTGTTTTAGACATATTTATGTAGTCTGTGGGGTGTTTATTGTCAATATAGCAACATGGATCTGTTGAGCATTCTACTTCACAAAAAACAGGAATTTCTATGTAATCTTCATCCATTTTTCCACGAAACATATCTCCTTCACCAGTCAATAACCATTTAAAATCAATATTATATAATTTTTCCACCTTATAAGCAAACTCAGGTGAAACTCTCTGCTTTGATGTTTCTATATCTTTAATTTTAGTTTGTTTTTCACTAAGAGAATCAGCTAATCCTTGTTGAGTTAATTTTAATTTTTTTCTTATAGCTTTTAATCTTGATGCAAAATCAGCGGAAAACATTAATTTAAACTACCTTGTTTTCTTAATAAAAATATAAGTGAAATATTCACTTGACATTTAATGACATTTTCCCTATCATAAGATTAAACAAAGGTTTTTTAATAACCAGACCAGAAACGTAGTAATATCAAGGTAATTAAAATGGTTTGTAGTAATAAAATCATTTCCGGTTGTTGTCTATCTAAAATCAGCACTGATGTACTAGCACAAGAATTAGTAACCAGAGATAAAGTCAAAGAACTAGTCTATACATCTAATGACTTTGTTATGGTTTCAGGATGCAATGATGAATCCAAGCTTAGCTATGAAATTAAAGGACCAGTGCAGATTTTAATATTAAAAATGTCTTAATTATATATTTAAATGGAATCATAAAAAAAGAAAATAATCAAAATCCAAAAAATGCAAATATAAAGCAACTACTTTAAGTTTATTTTATGTATAATTAACAAGAATAAACTTAAAAGGTATATATATGCAAGATATTAAAAAAAATATAAGGGCATTAGCAGATAAATACTCGAAAACACTTAATCAAAAGATTGAATTAAGAATGGAAGAAATGAATAATGATGATAAATCTCATTATTTAATCTATTAATAGATTTAAAGCAAATATTGGTTAATATTGCTGCTGATAAAACAGGAGAACAGTAAGAACATGACGTTAATATTAGGTGATTGTAGGGAAAATTTAAAGGAGTACCTTTATCTGAGGTGTGGGAAATTCCTTTCTTATACCAATTAGCAGTCTACAAAGTACTAATACCAAAATGCATTCAAAGCATATCTGAATAAATTTAAAGTTCTAAAGATTAAAGCTTTAAAGAAGATTAAAAAAATTATATATTGATCGCAATGAAAAATCAGCTACCTATATAACAAAGAAAACCTCCTATATTATAGAAGGTTTTTCTTTGTTATTATAAAATTTAAAAACTTATTAGTGACCTACATATTCTTTAATCTCATCTGTTAGATTTTTAGTATCAATTTTTATACTAGGACCCATTGTTGTTGTAAGGTAAACAGCTTTCATATATGTACCCTTGGCAGCAGATGGTTTAACTCTTATTACTGCATCAGTAAGATAAGCAAAATTTTTCATCAAATCAGCAGCTTCAAAGTTCATTTTTCCTAGAGGTACGTGAAGCATACCCTGCTTATCAGCTCTGAATTCAACTTTACCTGCTTTTATATCCTTAATTGCATTTTTAACATCAAAAGTAACGGTTCCGGTTTTGGGGTTAGGCATTAATCCTTTAGGCCCAAGAAGCTTACCCAATTTACCTAACATCGCCATGCAGTCAGGAGTAGCTACTAATGTATCGAATTCTAACCAACCACCTTGAATTTTTTCAACTAAATCTTCTGCTCCTACATAATCAGCTCCGGCTTCTTCAGCTTCGTTAATTTTTTCGCCTTTAGCCACAACTGCAATTGTTATTTTTTTACCTGTACCGGCAGGAAGAACTGTTGTACTTCTTACTTGCTGGTCAGCGTGCTTTACATTAATGCCCAGTCTCATGTGGCATTCTAAAGTTTCATCAAATTTAGAAATCTCGCCGGATATTTTTTTTAACTGTTTTATTGCTTCCAGACCTGTGGTAGGTTGCTCAACAGCTTCTAGTAATTCTAATATTTTTTGTTTTCTCTTTGTTATTTTTTTCATAAACTTTCTCCTTTGTGGTCATAATGGATTTACACCCTGCCACGTTTTAATAATAAGAAACAGATTATTCAGCTACTAAAACACCCATACTGCGTGCTGTGCCTTTAATCATTTCTTCAGCAGCTTCTATAGTTGTTGCGTTTAAGTCAGGCATTTTTGTTTTTGCAATTTCTCTAACCTGATCTTTAGAAATTGTAGCAACTTTATCTTTGTTAGGAACAGATGAGCCTTTTGCAATGCCTGCAGCCTTTAATATTAAAACTGCAGCCGGAGGAGTTTTTAATTGAAATGTGAATGATCTGTCTTCATACACTGTAATTACTACAGGAACAATTGTTCCGGCTTGATCTTGGGTCTTGGCGTTATACTGCTTACAAAAGTCCATAATGTTAACACCATGTTGACCTAATGCGGGACCAATTGGTGGCGATGGATTAGCCTTTCCTGCAGAAATTTGGAGCTTTATTTCAGCTATAACCTTTTTAGCCACTTCTTTAATTACCTTTCTTGTTGCTTACCTTTTAATTTGGTGATAGTCATCACCTATAAATCCTAGATTTTTTGAATTTGATTATATTCAAGCTCAACGGGGGTATCACGGCCGAATATAGAGACTGATGCACGTAATTTTTCCTTATCTGGATATACTTCTGTAATATCTCCTTCAAAGTCTGCAAATGGTCCGCTAATAATACGAACCTTGTCGCCAACATTGATATCAAGTTCAACTTTAGCTGTTTGAACCTGACTTCTATGTAGAATTTTTTTAATTTCAGAATCACGTGCAGGTATTGGCTTTTTCTCAGCACCAACGAATTTTGTAACGCCGGGAGTATGTCTTACTACGTACCAGCTATCATCGTCCATAATCATTTCTACCAGTACATAACCGGGAAATATTTTTTCCTCTTTTTCCTGACGCTTTCCGTTATTCACTTTTGTTATTGTTTTATGAGGGACAACTATTCTAAAGATTTTGTGTCCAATATTCATAAATTCAATACGTTTTTCAAGGTTTAGCTTAACCTTGTTCTCGTGGCCTGAGTATGTATGGACTATATACCATTTTTTATTTTGTGCATCACTATTGCTATTCATGAACCTACCTGCTTGGTATCAGATTTTGTAACAATTCAAAAAAATTTTAAAAGCTTTATTAAAAACATAAATTATTTTACGAACATTAATAAAATTTTAAAAAATGCTTCAAAAGCTTTATCAAAAACATAAACTACAACTGTAAAAAACAAAACTACACCCAAAACTATAAAGGACTGCATTACAGATTGCGCGCGTTCTGGCCAAGTAATTTTGCCCCATTCGGACTTTACACCTTTTAAGTAAACAACAACTCCTTCTTTTAAAGAAGCTTCTTGCTGTTTTGGTGTACTTTTTTTATTAGTTGTACTCACTATTCATTCCTCTTTCAGAGTTAGTATATTTATACTGCTCATCAGTTAATTTTTCAAATTACCCCTGATTATTAGCTTTTAAAATATTAAAACTGATCGTTTTAACTTTTTAAGCTCCCGCATTTTCAGAATTTAGTCTATTCTAGCTAGATTTAATACGATTGAATAATCTGAAAAATATTTTTGAATATAAATAAAAACAGCTTTCGATTAATTTATTAAATAGAAACGCGCCCTGAAGGACTCGAACCCTCGACATTCGGTTTTGGAGACCGACGTTCTACCGACTGAACTAAAGGCGCATTTCCTAATTTTTACTATATTGACTGAAAGTTGCCTTTTACTTTGTTTCTTTATGTAATGTATGACTATTACAGAATGGGCAAAACTTTTTTAATTCAATTCTGCCACTTGTGTTCTTTTTGTTCTTTGTGGTGGTATAATTACGTCTTTTACAATCACCACAGGCCATAGTGACCAGTCTGTCGTTTTTCTTTAATCCCATTTGTAAGCACCTTTTCTTAAACATGTAGAATTAAATATATTCTCAACAAGTATTGCTGTCAAGGACAACATTCGTTTATTTAAATTATCTTTAAAAAAACTTAGCATCTTTAATACTATTATAAGATAAAAATATTATGTTTCAAAAATATTTTTTTAATCTTCATTTTATTTTTTTAAACAGACAGGCTCTTATTTATGTGGTTAAATTATTAAATAGTATTAGAGTATTTATTTTATGTTTTTAAAACTTAAATATTAATTTGGGTAAAATATTTCTTCTACCTTGATTATTGTTATTTAGATAATATATATTTATAATTGATAAATATAAAATATTATAAATTATAAAGGAAAGGTATTATGGCTGAGTTATTCTCAAAAGAAACCGGTATAGCAACAGTAGGCGGGAAAAAATTTTTTGTTAATGATTTGTGATTATCCAATAAAAAATACCGGAGGAGTGATTTAATCCGGTATTGGAGTGTTTAGTTAGAATGTATAGCTATAAGGTAAAGCTTTGGTGATGATTATCACTATAAACTTTTGATACAACTCAAGTTAACTTGAAGGTGTCAGAACCAGATAGACCGCTATTAAAATTTTTATTCCAGTTATTTAAAATTTCTTTATATTTGTTATCTTATATAATAATTTTTCTAACAATAACCTAAGTGGTTATATATTTAATAACATATAGAGGGTGGTAAGTAGTATACTGTAAGGTTATAAAGATAAAGACCTTCCTTTAAACTGCCGGACTAAAATAAACTTGCAATAACTTTTGTTTTTTCTGTAATTTCTTCCTGTTCTTCGTACTTATCTTCGCCAAAAATTGCCGGATCTAAAGAAAATATTTTTACAGGCCTATTGTTAAATTTGGACTGAAGTCCGCTTATATAAGATAAAATCGCCAGCTTGGAACTTAAATAAATATAATCACTGTTCTCTGCCTTTTGAATATTATTATCTTTTACAAAGCACATAAAGCCTCTACCATTCTTTATCAACTCTTCCACTATTATATTTCCGATAGATATGCAATTTGTAAAATTAGAATCAATTATCTTTTTCACTTCAACAAAATTATTATTATCGTTTAATTTTTTAGCATCACCTTTATAATCAATATCAAAAATTACACCTGTAGGTTTATATTCGAGCTCTTTATAAAAACTTTTATGCTTATAAAACTCGGTTATACTAAAGTCATAAGTTTTCACATTGACTTTATATTGAATAGTTATCCTTTGAGCGATTTCTTTTAACTTTTTTCTATCATTTCCTGCCAGTAAAAGATTTATTTCATTCTTAGCAAGATAATGAGCCATTTTTTGTATATTATTAGAGTTGGAATCTATTAGTAAAGCGTAATCATATTTTGATAAATGTTCTAATATGTTTACTTCCTCTTTTTTAGCAGTAGTCATCTCAGAAGAAAAATTGGTAGCAACAACAGGCATTGTTGCCTGAGGAGATTGTATTTCCAATATACTCTTGCTTTCGTCAAATTCACCAAAATCCTTCTTTAACTCTTTATCAATATTATCAAAACTTTCATCTATTTCATCAACATAAATGTCTTGTTTTCTCTTAAGAAGTGATTTTAATAAAACTAAACCACCTATAAATAATGAAATTAAAAAGCCAATCTTTAAAAAATTAAAACTGAAAAAGCCTTCATTTTTATCCGTCTGCTTGGTGTCGTTTATCTTTACAATTTTTATATTTTCTTCTTTAGTCTCTTTGGTTTCTGCTGGAATTGCTGATTTTTCCTCTATTACCGGTAAATCCTGAGCTACTGTCGCTTTTTTTATAGGAGCCTTAGGAGGTTGAGCAATTTTAGCTGTTTTAGGCAAATCCGGCTTTGCAATTGTCTTTTTAGTTATTTCGATATTATTTATTTTGGGTTTAGAAACTATATTATCAACTTTAATCTTTTTTTTCTTCTTGACGTTTTTTTCAATAACTTTATTCTTAAGATTTATTAACACATCTTGATTAGAGGTAGTAATTATTATTTTAGTATAACTGTCGTTAGAGCCTAACAATGGAACGAATTGAACTTGTATATCATCGATAGTTCCTTTTACTTTTTCAAGAGAAGGCTTGTTTTTTAAGCTTTCTCTTGTTCCCGGAAGAAAAATTACATATTTATTTGAATCTTTTTTTATCGGGTTTAACTTTAAATTATATAAATTTTCTGTAAAAATAGTGACTTGTGCTGATTTTGAGTTTATATTATCAACACTAATGTTTAATAATTTATTTTTATAATTCTTTGCGATGCTATCAATATTATTTGCAACTAATGTTGCAAAAAGTAATGTTCCCAATAAAATAATTTTAGTTTTTTTTGCAGAATTCATCATCATATTTTGTACTTTTTAACTATTTACCATGTAATTTCAAGTAATAAAAGTATTGATTATTAGCAACCAAAATGATATAAAGGATAAGAGCTAAATTTAATAATGTATACTAATAAGAATATAACATTAAAAAAGATTGGTATAAACAACTATGTTCATGAGAAAAAATAATAAATATCTTAAACTTTTATTAACTTTGTTAATGATTCTATCATGTCAGCATGTTAGCGCAAGTAGTAATAACGGTGATAAACAGTTGGAGCTAATCAAGGCTAAACTATCTTCCGATTCCTTTTATGACTTATATAGTTTAGTGGTTTATGTGGATCATGTAAAAAGAAACAAAGAGTTATCTTATGCTTTTTATAATAAATTATTGAAAAAATTTCCGGATAAACTGGCTCCTATATTCTCTTACAAGTACTTTTGCAAGCAAAATAAATCTTATAAAAAAGCTATTGAGCTAAATAGGTATTTATATTCCAAAACAGGATATAAAAGTCTTAATACTGAGTACTTTGAACTTTATGCCATTCAAAATGGTGATGAAAAATTAATTTCCTTGGGAGAAGAGTTGTTAAAAGAAGATCCTCAGAACATAGAGTTATTAGAGAAATTGGTTAAATTGAGCTTTAAAAAAGCTCAATTTAAAAAAGCATCTACTTTTTGCAAAAAACTAACCGTAATAAGTCCTGACTCAGAGTTAGCTTTATCCTGTGGCAAGAGTCATTTTTATGCAAAAGATAATAAAAACGCTGAAAAAATAATAGAAAAACAGTTATCTACAAAGCAAAAGACTTATAATGACCTAAAATTATTAACCGATGTCTATCTTTCCAATAAGCAATATTACAAGGCTGAACAGACATTAAAAAAATTATTAAAAATAAAAATAGACGGAAAAAATTTAATAAAATTAGGTGATGTTTACCTAGCTCAAAATAAGCAAAAAAATGCTGCAAAAGTCTTTAAAAATTACTTAAAGATGTACCCTAGAGATAATGTCGTTTTAACAAAGCTATTTGATAGCTATCTGTCTTTGGAAGATAAGGATAAAGCTATTTCTGTGGGCGAAAAGATTATTTTGTTAAACCCTAGTAATCATGATGTAAAAGAAAAACTAGCTTATTTATATTTAAGCCGAGAAGACTATAAAAAAACAATAGCTTTGCTAAAAGAACTAATTGAAAAAGATAAAAATGATCAAGAGCTTTTAAAGTTACTCGCCAATTGTTATATGGCTAATCATAACTTTAAAGAAGCCAGCTTAATTCTTCAGGATATGCTAAAAACAAGTCCTGAAGACCAAGAGCTTAAAAGATTATTAGCTGACAATTATTACGCAAGTAAAGATTTAACTAATGCAAAAAAAATATATGCTCAATTATTAGAGGACACTCCTAAAGATGAGTATATATTAGGTTATTTAGTTGATATAAATGCAGAACAAAACGATTATTACAGTTCTATTTTTTACTTAAAAAAACTTATCCTTGTTTATTTGGAGCGTCAAGAAGAAAATTTTGATCAAAAATTGGAAGACAAGATTTATGACCTACAGGTTAAATTAGGTAATTTTTATCTTGCCCAAAATGAGCTTGATAGAGCGGAACATGTATTTACAGCAGTTTATAATAAAGATCCTTATAATTATAAAACTCTAAACACTCTTATAGATATTTATTTAGAGTCCAATAAAAATATTGAAGCCATTAATTTGATAAACCAGGCAATAGCAATGAAGCCTGATGATAAAAAAATGAAGCTAAAAGCAGTTGATACGCTATTTGCCTTGAACGAGATGGGTGAAGCTAAATTAATACTGGAAGAATTAGTAAAAGCTAATCCTGATGATCAGCAACTAATATCAAGATTAGCTGACAGTTATTTGGCAGAAAAAGAAGTAGATAAAGCAATAGAATTTTTAAAAACAATTGTTGATGCCGATGATAGCTATATGGAATTAGATGTACATAAAAAGCTTGGTAATGCCTATATTATAGCCGGTCGATTCGAAGATGCGGTTGAATTGTATAAAAACCTAAGTGAAATATACCCCGAAGATAAAGGTGTAAGATTAAACCTAATAGACGGTTATCTGGCACTAGAAGAGTATGAAGAAGCTTACATTCTCTTACAGCCGATTGTAAAAGAAAATTATAAAGATGTAGAGTTAATAAAAAAAGTTGCCAATATATTAAATTCTTTAAACAGGTTTGAAGAAAATGATACCTTTTTAAAGTGGGCTTATCAAAGGCATCCTGAAAATGATGATATTAAACAACTTCTGGGCGATACAAGCTTATCACTTTCCAGTTTTAAAAAGGCTGTACATTATTATCAATCTATGTCAAATGCAGAAAATAATAAACAAGTACGCTATAAGTTAGCGGAATGTTACAGGCATATGAAGCTCTATGATAAAGCTGAGAAAAAATATAACAGTTTATTAAAGTATGCAGATTTTAAAGAGAAAGCTTTAATAGGTAAGGCATATATCAGCATTGACAAAAATAAATTGCATTTGGCTCAAAAAGAATTTAAAAAAGTGCTAAAAGCTAATAAAAATAACTATGAAGCCAAATTAGGCCTGGCTATTGCTTATATTTCAACAGAAGATTATTTAAAAGCCTTAAATATTTTGGATAAGTTGGGCTCTAATCCAAAAGTAAACTATGAAAAAGCTGTTGCTTATAAAAAAATGAAAATGTATGGTAAGGCGAGAGAGTATTTAAAGCAGAATCCTCTTAAAAAAGCAAGAGCACTTGACAGACGTATAAGCAACCTGATGAAAATAAGGTTTGAGCCTGAATACGGCTTACATACAGAAAGTTTTCCTGCTATAGGCGGAGGTCCTAACTATAAATTAAAATATAATCGATATGGTATAGAAGTTTCAGACTATATCGAAATCGGTGATATGGAAAAAACAAATCTCAAATGGAAAGCCAGGTTTGATATGACTCCTTACAAGTCGGGTTCAGGTACCAGTACTGCAAGGGCAACTGCAACCCGTTACGGATTTGGTATAGAAGGTCGACCTGTAAAGCATATAGGAATTGACGGAGATATAGCATATAAATCATTTTCAAACGGAGAAGGCTTAATTGAAGCTAAAGGTTTGGTAGACCTATATCTAACAGATTGGTTAGCATTGAACTTTGGTTACCATAGAAGAAATGTAGAAGAAACATTTTTAAGTACTGCCGGTATAATTCCCGTAACAGGACCTTTTGCAGGTAAGCTTGTAGGTCAAGTCGTAGATAATAAATATAATCTTTTAGGATATAATTTAAAGCTGCCATATAATTTTTATAACTATGGAGATATATCCATTGGCTTCAGAGATGGCAAGAATATGTCAGCTGCATTTTATAAAGAAGCTATTGCAGGACTTGGTAATGTATTGTATTCCAGGCCGGAAGGACGTCTTTTAGACTTGGTAATGGGCGAGTATACAATGTATTATACAGGTTTTGATGAAGATCATCTTGGCTTTGGAGGAGCTTCTTTAGATGCATCTCCAATAGGAAGTGATAATATTTCACCGTTTATATTCCCTCGAGTAGGTGGATATTATAGTCCTAAAAACCTTCTATCCCATAAATTTGGTTTACATTTAAGAGGTTCGGTGGATCAACTAAGAACAAAATACTATGTTGGAGGATTTGTAGGATTACAGTCCAGTACAAATCAAGGTACTGATTTTATAAACGGTGTATCTGCAAAACTTACCATAAATGAAGAGGGACCTTTAGGAGTAGCTCTTATATATTTACTCGAAGATTATCATGTAATAAGAAAGCATGATTTTATTGTAAGCCTGTTAATGAGGTTATAAGACAGTGAAAAATATTAAGTTAAGTAAAAAAAATTTATTGACATTATGCAGCATTGGCTTAATAAGTTGTGGATTGTTTTTTTATGTGACCGGATGTGCTTCAATAGATAATAAAATAATAAAAGGCTCCTGGAATTATTATAAAAAAAACTTTATGAGCCACGACGGCAGAATTATTGACTATGAACGCAATGATGTAACTACATCCGAAGGTCAGTCTTATGCAATGTTAAGAGCTGTTTTTATTGGAGATAAAGAAGCCTTTGATAAAGCTTATAGATGGTCTGTTGATAACCTGGGACGCAAAGAAGATAATCTTTTTGCCTGGTTATGGGGCAAAAGGGAAGACAACACTTGGGGAATAATAGACAGAAACTCGGCTTCCGATGCAGATATAGATATAGCTTTTGCTTTGCTATTAGCAGGCGAATGCTGGTCTAATAATGAATATATTTATGATGCTGTAAACATAATAAACGATATATGGAACCTGGAGACAAAAGTTATAAATAATCAAAGGGTACTAATGCCGGGAATAACTCAAGCGGATAATGAAATTATTCCAATTAATCCTTCATATTTTGCAACTTATGCCTTTAAAACTTTTGCAAAATACGATGAAGACCATGATTGGAATAGCCTGGTTAATTCTTCTTACAGTTTACTCAGCCAATCAGCTTCTTTAACAGAGTCTGGCCTACCCCCTAACTGGTTTAATATAAATTCTCAAAGTGGTGAGATATTTATTGACAAGGAAAATCAGGATAGTGATTTTTCTTACGATGCAATACGAGTCTTTTTAAGGACTTATGTAGATTATTTAATATTCAATGATAAAAGAGCTTTTAACATTTTAAAAAAGAGTCAATTTTTTAAAGATAAATACTTTAAAAAGTATAGAGAAGTCAAATTTTTTACTAACTTTAAACAAAATGGTGAATTAAGGGATAAAGTCGAAAATATTGGAGCCATTGCCTTATTAGTACCGGTATTTAAGGCATTATCAGACAAGCAGAAAGCTTATAAAATTTATAAAAAAAAGGTTGTCTCAAACTACAATCCAAAAGGATACTGGGATAGCTCTAAAAATTATTACACACAGAACTTAGCATGGTTTGGAACATGGATGTATATTTATGAACAAGAAACAAAGCAATACTTCAACAAGCTCATCAAATAAAAAATTACTGTTTTTATTTATTTTAGCTAACATATGGGGCATCTTTTATATCATATGGAGAGCTATGTATACAATTAGTTATCGAACAGATAAAGTTACACTTATATGGTCGATACTTTTACTTAGTGCAGAAATTTTTAGCCTTGTTATTTTCACATCTTTTTCTTTAGCTGTTATTAAAAAAGATAAAAATGTATTACAAAAATGTGAATTAGATCTTAATAATAAAGAACTGCCAAGTGTAGATATTTTTCTATGTTCATTAAATGAAGAAGAAGATATTCTCAGGCAATCTCTTACCGCATGTCAAAACATAAACTATCCAAATAAAAAAGTTTACCTCCTGGATGATGGCAAAAGGCCTGAAATGTTTGATTTAACCCAAGAGATCGGCTGTAATTATATTACAAGAGATAATAATAAAGGTTATAAGGCAGGTAATATAAACAATGCAGTAAAACAGACAAATGGTGAGTTTATAGTTATTTTTGACGCGGATCATGTTCCTGTAACCAGCTTTATAAGTGAAATAATTTGTCACTTTGACAATGAAAAGGTTTCACTTATTCAAACCCCTCAACATTTTTTTGACTTGGATCCGTTCCAAAAAAATCTATTTTTAGAGAGACATATAAATAACGAACAAGAATTGTTTTACAGAATAATAGAACCCGGCTTAGCTAATTATGGAGCGACCATATGCGGCGGTACAAACTTTATAATCAGAAGAGAGCACCTGGAAGAAGCAGGAGGTTTTCCTGAAAATACAATAACCGAAGATTTTGCTCTTAGCTTTAAATTAGCCAGTAAAGGCTATAAAATTCTTTATTATAACAAGCCTTTAGCTACAGGTAAGTCTACATCAACCTTTAGAGAATATATAAAACAAAGAAGCAGATGGGCAAAAGGTAATATACAGGTTATATTTAATCCTTTAAATCTAAAATATATTCTAAAATTAAGCCCCATGCAGGCATTTTTCAGTGTAATGGGTGTAACATATTTCTTCTATTGCTTTCCAAGGCTTATATTTATACTTGCACCTGCATTTTTCCTTTTATTTGATTTAATGCCTGTTCATATAGTATTTTATCAAATTGTACTGTTTCAGTTAGTATACTTTAGTTTAAAAGTCGGCTTTTTTATATTAACATCAGGCCGTTACAGAAATTTTTTATTTACTGATGTTTACGAAACAGCTACATCACCGTTTATGGCAGGAGAAATATTAAAATTGATATTAATCCCGCCATTTATAGTAAAGCAGAAGTTCTTTGTAACAAATAAAAGTTCCGTCAATGAGTCATATAATTTAAACCTTAAGTATTTTATACCTATATTTATTATATTCTTAATGCTTGTCTTAGCTACTTTAAAAGGTGTTAATGACTTATCTATAAGACCGGAAGATACCGGAGCCATACTGGTAAATATATTCTGGAATACATTTAACCTGATTTTAATAATATACGCATTAAGAGTAACAATAGACAGATCTGAAACCAGGAGACACGTCAGAATTCCGGCCAGACATCAGGTAGAAATAACAAATACCCATTATAATAAAGCTTATAGAGCAATCACTTTAAATATTAGTGAAACAGGAGCTTTATTAATAAGTGATATACTTATACCGTTGGAATTTTTTATAGAATCAGAAATGATACTACCTAATAATGAAAAATATTTAATAGAACACATCGAAACAATCGAAAGAGATGAAGAAGGTTATTACTTATACAGGGTAAAATTAAAAGCAGCTATTGAAAAAACAAAAGATTACTGGGGTTTAGTTGATGTTATGTATTCCAATTCCGACTTTTGGGATAATAAATAGCTATATAAGTAATTGATTATTTTGTATTCTACTTTTACTTTTCTGTTAGATTAATGATTGTAATATCTCTCCGGGTTTAAAGAGCTGTAATAAATTAAATTGACTGTCTAAGTCATTTTTTCGATTAATACTTAAAATATCTAAAACAATATTGTCATATTCATCTTTTCTTACTTCATTTATCAATTCATTCAACAGTTTAGGTTTAGCCACATAACAACGATTAAACAGATATGCTTGTTGTTGTTTTGTATAAAATTCCAGCTCATTATTTTTGTTATTAGCAAGCTCAAAACTAATAATCTTGTAAACTTTAGTCCCCATAAGTAAATCTCTCCTAATTATCCAAGTAAATACCGAATTATTTTATTTATTTTGCTCGAACAAGTATGTATGTAAAAATAATCCTCTTAAGTAAATCCGTAAACAAATATAAAAAATATAAAACGCCCTGTTATTATAAAAAAAAACAAAAGGTTATTTTTGCAAGAAGTTGTCAATAAAAATTTTTTTTATTTTATAGTTTAAATACTAATAGTTGTAATAGTGATATTGTTTGTATGTATATAGCATATATTTAATATATCACATATTCTATTTATAATTACAAAAGTTCATTAAAAAATTTAATATATATTAATAAAAATAAACATTAATAAAAAATGAATTTTATTATAAAATTAAAAAAGGGAGGGATAATCAAAATGTACAAAGTATACAATGCTATTTTAATTATTACAGCTATATTATTTGCACCTATAATAGGCATTTTATTTGTTGCAATACCAAAATTAAAAACAGGTTTTAAAGAAAAAATCGGCTTATACAATAAAAACAATACAAAAGCTCCTGCAATATGGTTTCATGCGGTCTCTGTCGGAGAAACAAATGCAATAGAAAAACTGGTAATTCAAACAAAAGAAAAGTTTCCGAATCATAGTATTGCAATAACAACAGTTACTAAAACGGGCCAAGATCTGGCTCAAAAAAAATTTGCTCAAGTAGCTGATATAATTACTTATTTCCCTTATGATTTTGATTTTTCCGTGAAAAATGCTATAAAATCAATTAACCCTCAAATTGTAATTATTGCAGAAACAGAAATTTGGCCTAATTTTTCTAAAGAACTAAACAGGAGAAATATCCCTTTGCTGCTTATAAATGGGCGAATATCACCTAATTCTTATAATAATTATAAAAAATTTATATTTATATTTAAAAATATATTAAAAAACTACAACTCTATATTAATGCAGACTGAAGAAGACAAAAAAAGAATAATCGATATTGGTGCTAATCCCTCTATTGTTGAAGTTATGGGTAATATAAAGTTCGACATAGAGCCGGCTTTAGATAAAAATTCTATTAAATCTTTAAAAGAATCATTTTGTTTAAAGGATCAAAAATTAATAATAGCCGGCAGTACTCATAAAGGCGAAGATGAAATAATATTAAACAGCTATAAAGAGCTTAAAGAAGAAAATTCTTTTAAAGATTTAAAAATGTTCCTTGCCCCAAGACACCCTGAAAGACTTAATCAGGTAAAAAACTTACTGGAGACTTCAGGCTTTAGCTACGGATTAAAAAGTTCAAACGATCGTTTTGAAAATAACGATATAATTTTAATCGACACAATGGGAGAATTAAGTAATCTATATGCAATTAGCAATGTTGCCTTTATAGGAGGAAGCTTTTCTAACACAGGCGGACATAATCCTTTAGAGTCTGCTATTTATGGAATACCAACTATTTCAGGCCCTACTATATTTAATTTTAAAGATATATTCAAATATATGACTGCAATAAAAGCAGCTTTTATTGCAAATAATCAATCTGAGCTAACAAAACTAATAAAAGAATTGCTAACAAATCAAGAATTATATTCACAGTCCCAAAATGCTTGTATAGATATTTTTAATCATAATAAAGGTGCGTTGAACTACTGCTTAAATGCCATAAAATTTGAATCTTTTCAAAACTAACATTATAATATTAATATATAATCAATCATTTGATAAAGCTAAATAGCTAAAATTTGTCATTCTTAAATCTTAGCCCGTAAAGTTTTCTAACTCATTAACAATATGCTCTACATTTAAATGAAGCTCCTTGCCTAATTCCAGTATTTTACCGATAAATTTTTTCTCAGGCTCTACAAACTCAACATTTGTTAAGTTACTTATCATACATGGAACCTTATTATAAATAGAATTAAAGTAAATATTCTGAGCTTCTGTTAAATCAATAGTCAGTTTCAATTTTTTAGTTAAAGATATAATCCTAATAATATTTTCCAAATTATGTAAATCCATATTCTCGGAAAGCTCAATCACTTTTTCCGTCAAGTAAGTACTATATAATTCTTTAGCAGGAGCCTTATCCAGTATAATACCTAACTTCTCTGCTTCTTCACTAATATCAACAGCTCTTTGCAAAAGCTCTATATTTCCTATATCATCGGCTTCTTTAACTATAGTGTTGAACGTATCACTCAATGTATACTCGGCAGCTATTTTAAATTCCGGCGGTATTTGCAGCCCCAATTCCATTAATTGTAAAATAGGATATTTTCCTTCTTCATATAAGCTTTTATAAGTTGAAGAAAAACGCTCTAATTGATCTTTAATAAGTACACTGACAATTTTTCTTCTCTGTTCTATAAACAAGTCCTTTAATGTATAATAATCTTTTCCAAAATTTTCATCCAAACATCTTATAACTTCTGTTAAAGGCCGAGAATAAAACTTTGAAACAAGCTCTTCTTTTAGTCTTTTATATTGTCCGCTACCGGAAAATCCTCTAATTGCACAATGAAAATCTTCTCCCCCATAGTGCATTAAAGCATATACCATATCATGTTTTTCCAGTGTAATGTTAGAAATAAGCTCAAGTCGTCCTATTAGTAAAGTATTATTTAATTTTTTTACTTTCTTATAATCAATAGACTTTATATCATAACAATAAACATTAATTTCATCAGAGTGCTCTTCAAATAACGAACTGATAGCCCAGTGGTTTACAACTTGCTTTACACTTACAATAGAAGGTTTCACACAATTCAAGTACAAGGACTTTCCATTTCCAAAGTCTGATATATTACTTTGAGCCTCTTCAAGTTTGCATAAAAATTGATTTTCCAGGTCTATCTCAGTAAAATCTTCAGCCAATTGCATTGCCCTGGCGGCATATTTTAATAATTGAGTAGTCTCTATGCCGGATATATCTGCAAAGAACCAGCCGCAACTTGTAAACATAAGCATAGCTTGACGTTGCATCTCTAATAACTTTACAACTTCAACAATTTCATGCTCAGATAATACTTTTGATGATTCATGCTTGCAAAAAGATAAAATAGTCGATTTATTTCTGTCTATAATTACATCTATATACTTATTTCTTGCTTTCCACGGGTCTTTCAAGTATTTGGAGGCCTGTTTTTCATAAATAATAATTAATTCGTCTCTCAACCAGTTAAGAGCATTTCTTAAAGGCTTTCGCCATTTTTGATTCCAGCCGGATTGCGCACCTGTTGAGCATCCGCAATCGTCTCTCCATCTACCTACGCCATGGCAACAACTCCATGAGGAATTTTCTTTTACCTCAACTTCATATTGAGGAGGATTCTTATCAAGATATTCCCCATAATTAGTAATTTTAAACCCTACTTGTTTAGATCTTTTCTTTAGCGCATAAGATAATGCCATATCTCCAAACTTGGTATGATGCCCATAGCTTTCTCCGTCTGTAGAAATATGTACGAGCTGGTCATAATCCCTTGCCGTAGATATACCATCTCTTAGCCTGTTTATAAACTTATCTCCGTTATATAAAAGGTTCTCAAATGCCACGGATTTAGAAATAGAACCGTCATAAAAGAATAAATCAATATATCTGTCAGTACCGTCTTTTAAAAAATATCTGTAAGCACAGCCGGGATCAATGTTACCCCAGCTCACATCAAACCATTTTGCCCCTTCTTCCTTATTACTATCATTCAAAGGTCTAACCTTTTCAGCTTGATAAGGAGATAATATAGTAAATTTAATACCACAGTCAATTAAAACTTTTAAGGTAGTATCATCTACAGCAGTCTCTGCCAGCCAAATACCTTCAGGTTTTCTATTAAATCTGTGCTCAAAATCTCTTATTCCCCATATAGTCTGAGTATATTTATCTCTTTCGTTGGCCAATGGCATAATCATATGGTTATAAACTTGAGCCAAAGCATTTCCATGTCCTGAAAACATATCCAGGCTTTCTTTATCAGCTTCTAAAATTCTTTCATAAGTTTTTAGCGAGTTTACTTCCAGCCAGGAAAGCAAACTCGGACCAATATTAAAACTTATTAGAGAATAATTATTTACAATATCTAATATCTGACTGTTATGGTCAACTATCCTTGAGACTGAGTTAGGAGTATAACACTCATATGCTATTCTGTCATTCCAGTCATGAAAAGGTGATGCACTATCCTGAAGCTCTATTATCTCAAGCCAGGGATTTTCTCTCGGGGGCTGATAAAAATGCCCGTGAACCGTTAAGTAATATTCTTTTTTTGCCATTGTAACTTTCCGTATATTTTCTATTTATTCTATAATTTGCAATTTCTACTATAATTAATTTACCAGCTTATTAAATAACTCCAAATGGTCTTTTATTTCTCTAACAGACAAAAAGTTTTCTTTCACTGTCTCTTTCCCGACATCACCCATACTTTTGGCATTATCAGGATTTTCTAACAAGTATAAAGCTTTTTCAGTAGCTTCCTGAATATTAGATACTAAAAATCCATTTTCACCATCTTTAATTTGAAGTTTTATACCGCCAACATTTCCGCCAATAACAGGCTTTCCTTTCCAAAGAGCTTCAGAAACCGTTAATCCAAAGCCTTCTTTCAAGGACTTTTGTAAAATAATATCAGCAGCAGATTGAAAACATTTAACTTCAATATCTCCAATATTATGAAAATTAGTCAAAACATTTATATCATAATCTTCGCCGGCTTTTCTCAAAATCCTATCATAAACGCTCCAGCCTTCAGGGTCATCATTTGCCATACTGGCTAACATAGCCAGTTGTATGCCTTTTATTCCCCTTTGAACCTGATCTTTTTTTATATTTCTGTATACATCAATTACCCCTAAAGGATCTTTCCAGGGGTCAAATCTTGATATTTGCGCCATCAAAGGGCGTGAAACATCTATATTATAATTATACATATATTTATTAACAACTTCTTTATGAATAGAGGTATTTTTAGGACTCAAAGGATCAATAGACGGCGCAATATAGTTTAAACTACTAAACTGCGCATCTTCTTTTACAAATTCATCCATTGTAAATATTACGGCATCATAATTATTCATATATGGATACAAAAAATTCCATACACCTAAATTAGGCTCAGAAGTATCAATATGACATCTCCAAATCCATTTAGCCTTATTTTGTATAGCAAAATCAATTATAGATAAGGGCTGAGGATCATGAACCAGAATAATATCATATTCTTCTTCGAGTTTTTGAGCATTATTCTTAACAACGTCTAAATACATCTGTATCTGCTCATCAGAAAGTTCCTGCTTTTTGCCCTGCAAAGTATTATGAAATATTTTAGTTACCTCATAAAATTCTTGTGGGGCATCTAAAACACCCCATTCAACATCCAAACCAAGATCCCTCAACAGAGGAATCTGTGTTTTTAATAATTCTGCAACACCACCCCCATAAGCCGTAGCATTAAGGTGTAAAAGCTTTTTACCTTTTAAAGGTGCAGCTAATTGCCTTAATTGTTGTATTTTTTCCTCGCCTACAATCGAAATATAATCATCCAATGATTTTACGGGTACATATACTAAAGGCAAATTATTATTTCTTTTCTGCACCATATTATGATTTCTCCTTTTAAACTGATGGTATTTAATTAATATATTTTATTTTCTTCTAAATTAGAAGTCTAGGTAAAAATAAATGATTTATTTTATTTATTTAAAAATTTTCTTAACTCGAGCCTCTTATCTATTTAATTATACCTCATTTATATAAGAAAGGTGAAGACTATCACATCCAAAAGGCTATCAATGCCTAAGTTAACATACTGTTCTTTAACTGATAATCAGGTAACTGTATAAATAAAAAAAATAATAGTGGTAAATCGAGTTTTGATCTTTTTAAATAAACTTAAGGTAAGAAAGGCGATGACTATCACAAAAAAATAACAAAGCTTACTTTATATGGAGTACCACGTATCTTTAAATTTATACTATACTATAATTACTCAAAAATATTTTTCAGATTATTAAATAAAAATATGCTGATATGGTATTCATACTGATATTTAAATAAACTTAAGTGTAGAGTATTAAAAGATAGGCTAAAAAATGACAAATATCGATACAACACCTATAGAAGTTCTCATATTAACAATTGACCACGAAATCAAAGGCACGGTTCACGTTTCTAAATATACCAATACAAACAGGGAATTAACTGATCTTTTAAATGATAAAGAAAAAAGATTTATAGCAGTAACTGATGCCGAGATTATCAACAGAAAAAACGGCGGGCCTCCGCGCAAATATCATTTTTTAGAGGTTCATATTGACTATATACTTATGGTTCACCCATCCGCACAGGTTTTATTTAGAGAAACCTCCAGGGCTCAAGAAGATATAGCAAGATTTAAAGAATTAAGAGAAAAACTTAATAAAACAAAATTTTAAAATTTTTATAAAAAATAAAATAAATAATTAAAAAAATAAAGGAAGTTATAGAAAATTTCCTTTATTTTTTGTTTTTTAATACAGATTCCAAATTGAATTTCAAATTTCTCTTTTCAGAGAATAGCTTATTTTATTAGTTTTTACCTGATTAAAGAATCTGAAAAGTATTTTAGAGTTAGTATAT
>JANQHM010000189.1 GCA_028282645.1 Candidatus Gastranaerophilales bacterium | reverse complement strand
TTATATCAATAATAAAGGCTCATTTAAGGACTGCGATGTTAAAGCTGAAGCGGCTTGCCTGGCAAGGCGATGCAAGCTTTAACAAGACAGCTTCTAAATGTAGGTATTTAATCTTCAAATTTATAAGTAATACCTGACTTTGCTCGTTTGTAACGTACAGAAGACACTCTTCGTCCGTTTGGATTAAAAATAGAAATTATACCGCCACCATTACCAAGTTGCATTGAATTAGCGTTATTTCTACGAATATTAATAACTAACTCTTTTCCTGCTTCTATATTGCTTGTTAATGTTTGACCTCTACCAACCTTATCTTGTAGTTGCCAGTTGTTTAAGCTAATATCCCGGTCTGTATTATTTTTAATTTTTACCCATTCATTATTGCTGTCTTCACCTCTGGGGTTAATTAAAGCTTCAGTAATAATTATATCTCCGTTGTTAGTTAAATTTTTAACAGGCACAACTACAGTATTTGATTCGTTGCTAGCCCCGTTGTTACTATAGTCACCCAAGTATATAGGGAAGAATGAGCGTATGTAATTTCCTCGGCCACCACCTTGTAAAGTATTTCTATATAAAACCAGATCATACCTTTCACCGTTTATAACAACTGACCTTTTATCTCCTGAAAATAAACCAACCTGGTTTTCAAAAAAAGCAACTGTTCCCATCGCAAATTCACACTCAGGACTTGTGCCTACAAAGAAACCGCCTTTTCTCTTAAATAGCTGAGCCTTAAGATTTCCTTCAATGTCAATATGATTCCAAGCCATTTGAAGGGTAACTACATTAGGGTTATCCGGACCGTCATTTCCATGTAATCCATATTGATAACCAAGATAGTTTACAATTCCACGAACATTTTCATCCAAATAAAATTTTACCCAGTTATGGTAGCCTGATATTGTACCTCTTACATCAGCAAGAGATCTTCTAAAGTTATATTTACCTTCTCCTACAAATACATGCTCAAAGCCGGAGCAATAATGAGTAGACCTGCCATTATAATAGTTTGTATAAAGTTTAAACCATATATCAAACATTTTTTCTTGAAGATACTCATTTGTAAGAGTTCTTTCTGAAATATCTTCAATATAATGTTTTGCCTTTTTCATTACTTCGGTTTCAAATGCTGCATCAAAAAATTCAAATATTTCAGTTCTTTCAGCTGCCGAAATATCTTCTTCCAGCCTATTGTTTACTATGTAGTTATTTAACAGCTTCATGAATTTTTTATATGTAGGCAAGTCTAGTTTATTTTGGCTAACTTTATGAAATAAAGGCTTTTCTGCTAAATCTTTGTTTGCAGTACCACCTGATTTAACTTGCTCATCCATTAACACATCAGCATCAGGGTTGATCCAACTTCCTTGATCATTTTTTAATGAAACAGAGCAACCATTTTGTCTTTGGTCAATTTTCCATAATTCTTGAAATATTGTCATAAATCTCCTCTTTCTAAAACTTGTATAATAACACGATTAACTCAAGTTTGAACTATACACCACTCATAAGAAGCTCTCTTGTTAAAGCTTGCATCGCCTTGCCAGGCAAGCCGCTTCAGCTTTAACAGCGCAGTCCGTAATTGATATAACCAGCTTTTATTTTTTTAACCAGACAGGCTCTAAGAAATTGATAAAAAAATTTTTTCAAATTAATAAACCGGCCACTCTAGAGCGGTGATGGTCATCACTGTAAGCTTTTGATATAACTTGAGTTTACTTGTAAGCATCAGTACTCAACTGACCACTACCAATTTAATTTATAATAATTGTAAAATTTTATACAAATTAAAACTCCCAATTTGTAATAATTTTAATTTACAACAAAAGTACCATCTAGTAAATGGTAAATTTTATTTCAGCTGTAAAATTACTCGTTTAATTTCTTTTGTACAAGCTGGTTAGTTATTTTAGGATTTGCCTTGCCATCTGTTTTTTTAATAACTTGCCCTACAAAAAATCCTAAAAGATTAGTCTTGCCTGATTTGTATTTTTCCACATTGCCGGGATTTTCTTTTATAACCTGCTGAACAATTGGCTCAATTTCTTTTGGATCATTTAATTGCTTTAAATTTTGTTTTTCTATAATATCCAGCGGATTGCCGCCTTGCTCAAGCATTATGTCCAGAACATCTTTCCCGATCTTATTTGAAATTTTTTCTTTATCAACAATACAGGCTAAATCAGCCAGTTGCTTGCCGCCAAATAATAATTTTTTATCCGCAGAATCTTTTAGTTCCCTAAGTATGTCGTTAACTATCCAGTTAGAGATCGAAGCACCATTATTATATACAGCAATTGCTTCTTCAAAAAGATTAGTTAAAAATTCATCTTTTGCAATAATTGCAGCATTGTCATTAGACACATTTAATTTATTTTTATATCTTTCAAATCTTTCAAATTCAATAGAACTCATACTTTCAATGCTTTGAGTAAAACTATTTTCAATCTTTTGAGGCTGAACTTGCTTTACAGGAATTTTTTCAGATTCTTTTTTTACATCCGCAGCTTTGCCATCTTGTTGTTTAACAGCTTTTGTCCAAGAATCCCTGAGAGGGACAGTTCTGTTAAGTACTAATTTTTCTTTAGTAGTTGAGATAGGATCTAAATAAAAATATCCCTGCCTTTCAAATTGAAAACTGCTGCCGGGTCTAAAATCTGCAACCGCAGGCTCTACAAAAGATGTATGAAGCACTTTTAAGGAATCAGGATTCATATCTTTTTCAATATTGTCACCGGGATGCTCTACGTTGAATAAGCGGTCATATAGCCTGACTTCCGCAGGCTTGGCATGTTTTTTGCTTACCCAGTGAATTGTACCTTTTACTTTTTTACCGCTGGTATCTGCACCGCTCTTTGATGCGGGATCATAACTACATCGTAATTCTTTAATTTCTCCGGTATTTTTGTCTTTAATTACTTTTTCGCATTTGATTACATATGCATGTCTCAGCCTGACTTCTTTACCCGGTGCCAGGCGATAAAAGCCTTTTGGCGGATTTTCGTTGAAGTCATCTTTTTCTATATAAATTTCTCTGGAAAAGGGTACTTCTCTTGAACCCTCTTTAGGTACATCGTGCGGATAGTAAGACGCATCAAGCATTTCTTCCTTGTTTTCGGGGTAGTTTTCTATTACAACCTTTAACGGATCCAATACACATAGAACTCTTGGCACTTTGGTATTTAAATCATCTCTAATACAAAATTCTAATTGTGCAATATCTACTATGCTGTTGCTTTTTGCAACGCCAATACTATTACAAAAATTTTTTATGGATTCGGGTGTTACGCCTCTTCTTCTTAGGCCTGAAATTGTCGGTAATCGTGGATCATCCCAGCCGTCAACCAAACCGTTTTCTACAAGATAAAGCAGTTTACGCTTGCTCATTACCGTATAGTTTAAATTTAAACGTGCAAATTCATGTTGATTTGGTCTGGGCTTAGGAAAATCAACTGCTTCAAGTACCCAGTCATAAAGCTCTCTATTATTTTCAAATTCTAATGTACAGATAGAATGAGTGATGCCTTCCATTGAGTCTGATAAGCAATGGGCAAAATCATACATCGGATATATGCACCATTTATCACCTGTTCTGTAGTGTGTGGCATGTCTGATTCTATACAGAAGAGGATCTCTCATTTTCATATTAGGAGAAGACATGTCAATTTTTGTACGCAAAACATGTTCACCGTCTTTAAAGTCACCGTTTTTCATTTGTTTAAAAAGTTTCAAGTTTTCTTCTATGGAGCGGTTTCTGTAGGGGCTTTCTTTGCCCGGTTCTGTTATTGTACCTCTGTATTGCCTTATTTCGTCTTCATTAAGGCTGCATACATATGCAAAGCCTTTTTCAATTAAAACGATTGCATATTCATAAAGCTTTTGGTAGTAATCTGATGCAAAAAACAGTTTATCTCCCCAGTTAAATCCTAACCAGCGCACATCTTGCTTGATAGATTCAACGTATTTAAAATCTTCTTTTGTAGGGTCCGTATCATCAAAGCGTAAATGGCAAATGCCGCCTTTATAATCATTTGCAATGCCAAAATTTATGCATATAGATTTTGCGTGACCTATATGTAGAAATCCGTTTGGCTCAGGTGGAAACCTGGTGATGACTTTTCCGTTGTATTTATTGGTTTTTAAATCTTTATCCACTATAGCGTGCAAAAAATCTACAGACTTGTATTTTTTCTTGCCTTCTACTACCTTATCATCAGGCATACTTAAACACTCCAATCAAAACTCATCCTGTATTAGTCTATCACTAGTATCAAATGAAAGCAATCAGATTTATTCTAATTCAAAGTCAAGTTTCAGACTACTCTATTAGAATGAGTTTGTAAAAAGTAAAATTGACCGTTTCACTATTATCTTTTACACGATTAAATAATATGAAAAAATTTTTGGTGATGGTCATCACCTTTCTTATGTCATCGCTGTAAGTTTTTGATATAACTTGAGTTCACTTGTAAGCATCAGTACTCAACTGACCACTACCAAATTTTTTATGAGTTAGTATACTACCATTTGTTATAATGAATTCTTTCTTTTACAAATAAGTCTTCTTCGGGCTTATCTTCCGCTGCGTAACCTATAGATACAAGAGAAAATGGCAGTACGCTTTCCGGAAGGTTTAGCATTTCTTTTAATTTTTCTATCCTGTGTTCTCGAGGATAAATACCTATCCAGCAAGCACCTAAACCTTGAGCATGTGCTGCCAGCAGCATATTTTGTGTTGCGGCTGCGCTATCTATTGCCCAATAGTTTTTAAACCTTTCAAGCTGTAAATCTAAATCCGCACAAATAAGTACAGCTGTAGATATATCTTTTAAAAATTTGGCATGCGGATGAAAATCCGGTACTGCATCAAGTATTTCTCTGTCCTGAATTATTATAAAATGCCATGCTCTTTGGTTACCGGCCGAAGGTGCATGCATTGCTGCTTTTATTAATATATTAATATCATCTTTAGATATTTTGTCACTATGGTATTTTCTTATACTTCTCCTGGAAAAAATTGCTTTTAAAGCGTCCATTATGCCCCCTAAATAAAAATTTATTTACATATTTGATTTGTAGCAAAAATATACTAATCTTACAAGCTGTACTTATTGATTATTTTATTCGATAGAATACCCCGACCCAAGCAGACTGTATAAAAACAAAAGAATTATCTATGATTATTATTAATCCGAGGACAAAAAGCACAAAATAAAAGAACGAGCAAAAAAAGAAAAGGCCGAAATATAACAGAGCAAACTCTTATAGTAAGAAACAAACTAAGAAGCATCCAATGCAACTCTCAAAAAATAAAAAATTATTTTAAGGCTAAAAATGTAAGAGCCTGTCTGGTTAAAAAAATAAAAG
>JANQHM010000154.1 GCA_028282645.1 Candidatus Gastranaerophilales bacterium | reverse complement strand
CCTGTGCGCATTATGTGCATATATTCCTTGCCGACTATATCAAATCTCATTTCTGTGGTTTTTATCATCTCAAGAAAGCGGCCTTTAAGGTGGCCGAGTTTATAATTTTTGGCAAAACGACGCAGTATGACAATTTCGTTGCGCAGCCTGTAATACAGAAATGCTGCGTATTTGTCGTTGTCTTTTTGGCATGTGTCTTCGATTTTTGCAACGTCTTTTGTCAAAGCTATATGCCCCACGCTTTTATTTATCCGGTAATTTACTAAATTTTTATAGATGTAATATTTATATTCTTAGTATATATTATAACAGATTTTATATCTGTAGTCATCCTTTGTTTTAAAATTTTATAAAAAAAATGCTACATTTTTAACATAACGTTACAAAATTTTATTCCTAGGGTTCATCTATGCGGCGTAAAATACCGCAGTCAGTGAGATTTATTGATAGTTTTTCAAATCTTTTTTTATAGTATTCTTTTTTATCTTTATCCAGCTCAGAGTATGAAATGTATTTATATTTGTGGTGTTTGTTAAAGATTTCTTTGTATTTATTATAAGTTTCATTGTCTATAAAGCAATCATCCCATGAAGTTTCATTATTAGTTATAACATTATCTAGTGTTATTCCTACTAAATTAGCCCTTCTTAAGTCAGCTTCTTGTAAATGAGCCCATTGTAAGTAAGCCTTTTCTAATCTAGCCCAGCTTAAGTCAGCCCATTGTAATTTAGCCCATTCTAAGCTAGCCCATCTTAAGTCAGCTCCTTTTAAATAAGCCACTTGTAATTTAGCATCTTGTAAGTCAGCTCCTCGTAATTTAGCATTTTGTAAGTAAGCCCGTCTTAAGTCAGCTCCTTGTAATTTAGCCCCTTCTAAGTAAGCCTCTTGTAAGTTAGCCCATTGTAAATTAGCCCCTTCTAAGTAAGCCCATTTTAAGTAAGCTCCTTGTAATTTAGCATCTTGTAATTCAGCTCCTTGCAAATAGGCATTGTTTAGATATGCATACATTAAATAGCAATTTTTTAAGTCAATACCATTCATAATTGTATTCATAAAGCTTGCACCGTGCAAGTTAACTCTATTTAATTTAATATTCTTCAAGTTACAATTATCAAAATTAATAACACTAATTTTATGATTTTCATTAAAAGAATGTTTGGTAATTTTAGTTAAGGCTTCACTTACGGCAGTTTCTACAGGAGTAAATCCATTTTCTTTTTTTTCCTGATTATTTTCTTCATTTGTTTCCGGTTCTTCTACTATACTGTAATCGATTTGAGAACTATTTTGTTTGTTTTTTTTCTTATTTTCTACTTCAAGCATTAGTATGTTTTTTAGTATATTTATCGACTCTTCTACATAAGGATAATCATGGTTATAATCCTTTATGTATTCATCTCTTATTACTTCAGGGTCTTTGTTTTCAGCAACATGCCCAAGGTATTCATCTAGTATAGGTAAATATTTTTTTATAAATTTTTTATGATTCTCACTTAGAATATTTAAAACTCTATTATTTTTTTGAGGGGAAATAGCAAGGTCTCTTAAAAATAAATAAAATTCTTTTATCTTGTTAAGTAAAATAAATCGATTAAATATATTATCCGGATTTTGCCTTGAAAATATTGGAAGGGTCGTTATTGCATTGATCTTTGCAAGGTCGTCCTCGTTTTTTGATGCTCTCTCTGACAGGTTATTGAATTGCTCTATTTTTTTGTTACCTATGTATTTTAACCATCCTATATATGCTGCTATTATTGAGATTGTAGCGACTAATAATTGAGTGAAATCTATGTTTAGATTTACCTTTAGTGCCTGGAATATCTTTATATCAAGCAATACAGGGTTAATAACCTGCATAATAGTATTAATAGTTAAAGGTATGAATATAAAAATAACCAGGTATATAACTAAAATATTTAAAAAAATAAAAAATAAAAAGAAATAAAAGAAAATAACAGGATAAATTATTTTTAATAATATCCAGTCAAAGCTTTTTTCTAAAAATGCTGTTAATGTTACCTTTGCATTGTTTAAAACTTCTTTTAACTTCTCTTTTAAAGGTATAAAAGGAGTTTTTTTGTTTTTCACTTCCAGCTCCCAAATTTTATTATTTTGTATTTTAGAATTTACCTGGTTTTATTTTATAACAAATTAATTGCAAGGGAGAGGAAAATATTATTAAAAATAAATAGGGCTATTATTATCATAATCATAGCCCTAAATCTAACTACCAAAAGAAAAATTAAGAATAAATCTGTTTTGTTATATATATTATATCAAATTTATATCAGGTTAAAACCCATTGTTTGAATTATTTTTTTATTTAAGAATAAAATTACATATAAGTAGATAAAAAGAATTTATGATAAGATTTTATTAAATGAATTAAAATTAAATAAAAAGAGAAATCCTTCAATCGTCTAATCCCCCAAAAGGGGCTGGAAAGGAGGATACGATGATATTAATGGCAAATGAATTAGAGCTATTATGTATCGTAGCGATAATAATAGCCCTAAAGTTTAATCATTAATTGAAATCAGGTTAGAGGTTATTTGGCGATTAGCCTCTAGCCCTCTTTAATAATATAATATCAAATTTTTATGAGGTTTTAAACCCTTATTTTTTTTATTTTATTTTTTATAAAAAAAGTAAGATTATATATAAGTAGATAAAAAGAATTTATGATAAGATTTTATTAAATGAATTAAAATTAAATAAAAAGAGCAATCCTTCAATCGTCTAATCCCCCAAAAGGGGCTGGAAAGGAGGATACAATGATAATAATGGCAAATGAAATAGAGCTATTATGTATCATACTGATGATAATAATAGCTCTAAAAAAATAAGTTATTATCATTGGGTTAGAGGTTATTTGACGGTTAGCCTCTAGCCCTCTTTAATTAATATAATATCAAATTTTTATGAGGTTTTAAACCCTTATTTTTTTTTATTTTATTTTTTATAAAAAAAGTAAGATTATATATAAGTAGATAAAAAGAATTTATGATAAGATTTTACTAAATGAATTAAAATTAAATAAAAAGAG
>JANQHM010000153.1 GCA_028282645.1 Candidatus Gastranaerophilales bacterium | reverse complement strand
CTCTCCAGCTCGAACAGAATATTCTGAGAAAGGAGAAAAGAGTGTAAATCCATACACTGAAGGGGTTATAACTTTTTATAAAGACGACAGAATCGAGATGTCTCATGAGTATGATGCCGATCGTCAAGAAAACCCTCATACTATAACTAAATATCTGAAAGATTCTAATATAAAAAAAAGGGTTGTGTACCACAATAATGACGCTATTGTAACTTTTTATAAAGATGGCAGAAAGGAGGCACTTTATATATATAATACCAAAGGCCAAGAAAGTCCTCAAACTCGAATATTATATCCGAAAGATTCTGATATAATAGAACATATTCTTTTCCACAAGACCGAAGATACTATAACTAAATTTAAAAATGGTATAAAGAAGATATTTTATAAATATAATAAAAAAGGCGAAGAAAACTCTCAGACTGTAACCATATATCCGGAAAGCTCTGATATAAAAGAACATATTCTTTTCCACGATACAGGAGATACTATAACTAGATATAATAATGGCATTTCTATAAAAGAAGATAAACATGAAGGGTTAAAAACAGCTTCGATTGAGGATCAACAAAATAATAAAATAGATTATTTATGGGAAAAAATTGATGCTCAAGATGAAAGTTTATTTAAAAATGAATATATATTTGGATATGAATATATATCAGAAGATGGAGATATAATTGAAGATAAATATAAGCTTAAAAAAGGAGATATAATTTTTAAAGATGAAGCTGGTTTATACTTATCATTTAATGAAAACATTAATAAGAATTTTAAGGAATTGGCTATAAAGCTTGCTGAAAAACTTAAGAGAGCTAATGCTGAGTTAGTTTTTACCTGATTAAAGAATCTGAAAATTATTTTAGAGGGAGTATATTCTTCATCACTTAAAAAGTTTTTAAATTTTTGTAAATATAGTTCGATATATTTGTCAATATAAAGAATTTTAATGCTTAAATTATATAGTATATAAATTTATTAAATTAGACGAAGGGAAATTTTAAAATAAGGAAAAGCATTATGAAAATAAGCTTTATGGGATCATCCACAGCTAAAAGTCAAACAACAGTTGAAGAAAACGGACCTAAAAAACAAAGTTCGATTAAACTTGGTGTTGGAATGGGACTTATGGCAGTGGCAACACATTCAGCTTGTGATTGGCTTGAGATAAAAGCATTAAATAAACAATATAAAAACAAAGAAGAATCAAAATATTTGGATGGTTTTATAAAAATAGTAAGTAAAAATAGAATGCCAAAAATTTTATCTTCCGGATTATTATTGGGAATTGGTGCGTTTTCAATTCAACAGTGGATTAATCACTGTATTGATAATAAAGATAAAAATCAAGCAGAGATAAATTCTATAATTAAATCAAAGTATTAGAATAATATAGATTTGTTTATAAATAAAACTACAGTAAACCTCTAAATTTATTATAAAAAATTAGGGGTTTATTTTATATTATATATTCAAATGTAACACTTTCTTAACAAAATAGCCCTTTTTTTGCAAAATCCGAAATTTTTCATGCATTTAAACTTTTAAACTGCTACAATATATACTAAATGAATAATATTTATATTGAGCTAAATTTTATTGCAAAGCCTGGAGGTATTTTAAATTGGTTAACGAAGCAGTAAAAACTGAAGATAATTCCCAAAAGGATAATGACAAATACGCAGCATTCCTGTACTACAGGCTTCGCAACGAAATTGTCATACTGCGGCGTTTTGCCAAAAATTATAACCTCGGCCACCTTAAAGGCCGCTTCCTTGAGATGATAAAAACCACAGAAATGAGATTTGATATAGTCGGCAAGGAATATATGCACATAATGCGCACAGG
>JANQHM010000146.1 GCA_028282645.1 Candidatus Gastranaerophilales bacterium | reverse complement strand
TTTAATATTTCTTATTTTTATATTAACATACTTTTTAAAGTTTTTAAAGTCATGAGAATGTTGATTTTCAGGATTTTTATTCCATACAATTAGTGCCAGCCTGTTTTTTTGCTCTAAAAATTCATCTATTAAGTAGAAACTTCTTTGTAAGCCTTTCTTTTTCCAGTAGCTTCCTATTAGCCTGCCGTTTAAATACAGCCACGCTTTATCAAAAGGCATGTCCACCAATTCTAAGGATAAAGGTGAGTTGGCATCTTTAAATACATCAAGGTCAAACTCGGTTGATAACCAACCTAAATGATTATTTTTACAGTCAGTTTCTATTTTTTCTTCTGTTATTAAATTCCATTGCTTTAATTCAGGTGTCAATCCGCCGCGGATATGCCATTTTATATCTTTTTTAGGATAAGTCCTGAACTCCAGGATACCCCTTGAGGATTTTAAATCATTTTGAAATCCTTTATCAAATCCCATATTTTCTGCTAATACAGTAATTTTATTATTTTCTTTCTTTAAATATTTTTTGTTAACTTCAAAAGTTACGGTTTCATTTAATTCCATTCCATGATCATAATAAAACGCATCATGCCTATAAGTCAGCTCTTCATTGAAATAAACCGCAAACGTATGCTTTGCGGTTATTTCAATTTTATCAATGCAGCCGGTAAATTCGCCCTTATACCACAAAAACCTGTCATATATATTATTGGATAAGCAATCGGTTATGTTGTTTTCGACAACTTTCCAGTTAGAATAGTTATAGTCATTATCTATTTCTTCAGCACATGGCAATGAGTTAAATTTGTTTATATTTAATTCTATTATTTCTTTGTTATTTTCTATTTGCTTTGTTATAAAGTTATTTTTTATATTATTTTCTTTTTTTATATCTAAAAATTTAATAATATCGTAATTATTAAAATCTAAAATATTAAGCTTGCCTGACTTTTCAAATAATGCAGTATTGTTATTTAATATTAGATCCGGCCCGATTAATACTTTATCTTCAACAAACCACGTTTTATTTGCTAAATCTTCAGTAATAAAAATTAATTCAGTAATTTTGTCGTCCTTAATAAACCTATTACTAAATATTTCCTTATCATAATCAGATTTTAAATTTATATTTAGTATATTTTTATCTTTAACCTGATCAAAATTACCAGAAATAACAGCATCATGGTAGGTGCTTATAGATAGATTAGCATTATCTTCCAAAATTAAAAATATAGCTTCATAATTATCTTTTTGAATTCTTTTGTAAATAGAAATAGAGCTAAAGTCCAGCTTACAGCCCAGGCAGTCAATATTTACCGGTAATATTTTCATATCTAAAGGCTTTATGGATAATTTAAAATTATTATCATCTATTTTTACATCAACCTGATTGGTTTTCTTGTTTAAGTTTCTTATAAACAGCCAATCACAGTTATTTATATTATCTTTTCTAAGCCTTGCGTATATATTCTTATAATTTTTTGCCAAAAGCTCTTCTGATTCTGCCTTTAAATCGGTTGAACAAAGATTATAAGAATTTAAAAAGTTATTTAATTCTTTAGACTTATAATAACTTTCTTTTGGTATTCCATTTTCAGAGATTGGAGCGGAAAAATCATAACAAGCATAAACTTCAGCACATGGCAGCCTATCCCAGGAGGTACCGCCACAGCCCATATAATGATTAAACATTGTTACTCCTTGAGACAGAGCGGTTTTTGTAACAATATTTATATGCTCTTTTCCTAAAATATCTATTATTTCTTTATATCCGACACCATTCCATTTATCAAACCAGCCGCCTTGCAGTTCTGCAATGTATAACGGTGCATCCTCAGAGCATCCTTTTAAATTATTTTCTATCTGATCAAGCCCTCCAAAATTATCGGAAAAATCACGCCAGTCATATTCAAAGTTAATGGTAGGATAAGTATCAAACGCATAAATATCAACTATATCCGCATATAAACAGGCAGAAAAAGCATCATTATGAAATAGTGGGACTTTTACGCCTAGCTTTCTTGTTAAATCGTATAACTCTTGCATATAGTCAGGTTCAACTTCATTAGTTGAGTATTCATTTTCTATTTGAACAGCAATTACATTTTTATACTCGTTAATAATAGGAATTACTGTTGAATACCACTCTCTAACAGACTGCATATAAGGTTCAGAATAATAAAATTCATTTTCACACCTGTTTCTCAGTTTAGCATCTTTATTGCTTAATAACCAAAAGGGTAATCCCCCGGCGGAAAGTTCCGCATTTATATAAGGACCAGGTCTTGCAATTATAAATAATCCTAATTCTGCGGTTATATCCAATAACTTGCGAATATTTTTTACTCCGCTAAAGTCATACTTGCCTGGCTCGTCAGAATGATAGCCCCAGCAAAAATACAGATCAACAGCATCATAACCACAAGCTTTGAGTTTAGAAAGTCTGTCTCTCCATATTTTTTCGCCAGGAGATCTGAAATAATGCATTGAAGCACTTTTTATTATTTTTTTTTCATCATTAATTATTAAAGAATATTTATCAAAATCTATTTTCATAAAACCCTTTTCGGCACCTTTTTATACTAACTTAAAAATACTTTTCAGATTATTCAATCGAGTTAATGCTAATGAAATAGACTAATCTTTGGAAAGAGTAATCTGAACTTTAATTGAGAACCAGTATATATATTATAGCCCTTAAAAAAAATTTTTTAAGGTAGTCAATATAATTATTTTCTTGGTGACAGTCATCACTTTTCTTATGTAATCGTTGTAAGCTCTGATATAATTTAAGCCTATTTAAAAACATCAGGATTTAATATTAACACGACTATTTTCTTATTATTATATCAAGTTTTCCCTTTTTATCAAAGATATCTATAACCAGACCTTTAGATGTTTTTCTAAATTCTATACCAACAGAAGCAGAGCCGACTTTTAAGTTTTCTATTGTTAAATAATTAAGCCAATCCGGTAAAATAGGGTTGCAAATACTTAAAGAGTTTTCCGTTGCATCAGGTTCTATGTTTAAAACAGCCTGCAATAACAGAAATACGGAAGCAGCAGCCCAGGCTTGAGGTATACACGATACTGGATACATAACAGGAGGATCCAATCTTTCCACTCTTCTGGAAAAACCGCAGAATAGTTCAGGTAAACGTTTGTACTGCATTAATCGGGCTGCCTCGAATAATCCCGTAAGCACTTTTAAACTTAAATCCGCACGGCCCGCTTTAGAAAGCCCATACGCAACAATACTGTTATCATGAGGCCACACAGTACCATTATGATAACTCATAGGATTAAAAGCATAAGCATTTTTACTTAAAGTTCTGATGCCCCAGCCTGTAAACATGTCTTCCTCAAAAAATCTCTGTGCCACGGGTTGAATATATTTATAGTCTAAAATTCCTGTTTCCAGGCAATGACCGGGATTTGTAGTGACAATTTTCATCGGATTGCCGTCTTTATCTAAGCCCATTGATAAAAAATTATAATCTTCCATCCAAAAATCTTTATTAAATCTGTCTTTTAAGTCCTGAATTTCTCTTAATAATGTTTTCTTTAGTTGATCTTCTCCCAGGTATTGGGCAAGCTTTGCCATATTTTTTTTAGCAAGATAAACATATCCTTGCACCTCAACCAGTGCAATGGGCGGTTCTGCAAGAGAACCATCCTCATTTACGCTTGAATTAAAAGAGTCTTTCCATCCTTGATTTTCAATACCTTTTTCACTTTTTGTCTTATAACAGGTATAACCGTTATAAAGTGCATATTTATCAATCCATTTCAAACATTTTAATGCATTATCCCACAGGCATTCTATGGTTCTTCTGTCATTAGTCCAGTAAAAATAATCGTGAAGTAATATTAACCATAGAGGAGTTGCATCAACAGTACCGTAATAAGGACTGTGAGGAATTTCATTATTTCTTGCTAGTTCTCCAAATCTTATTTCGTGAGGAATTTTCCCTGGTTCTTCATCACGCCAGTCGTTATTTTCTTTGCCTTGAAACTGCGCAAGGGTGTAAAGGACGCTTTTGGCAAGAATAGGAGATAATAATAATGACTGCCTCGCTGCCAGTATGCAATCCCTGCCAAATAAAGTAGTATACCAAGGTATGCCGGCTGCAATATATTCACCGTAATATGCCTTGACCCTGAGCATGTTAATATCTCTATGCCCTCTGCCGAGCATTTCATTAAAGTCTTCATTATCAGCTTTAAACAGGGCAGTGGATTCGAACCATTTATTGTCATCAATTATTGCGTTATCAAAGGCTGCATTAAAATCATAAGCTTTTATTCTCTCGGTAAAAGAAGCTGTTGATTTTAATTCTATTTGGAACTTTATTTCCTTTCTGTCAGTTGGCTCCAGTTCCAGCTCAAAAGTTAATTTATTTTCTTCTATGAAGGTTGGCAATTCTTCTATGAATTTTATTTTTGTTGATAAAGTTGCTCCTGTCCTGTCTTTATAAGCAAAATTTAACATTTTTTCATTGTAAAATATTTTTACATCCGGGCGTTTGCCGCATTTTGACGCTTCTCTTACTTCGAAAATATCTAAAAAGTCTGCATCTAAAAATAATTCCAGTTTTAGGTTAACTTTAAATAAGTTATAGTTTGCAACAGTTATAGTTTCAAAGTAAGAACCGTAAATTATACTTTCTCTTTTTATTTGTACAGTTTCCTGAGGTATTAGTTTTGAGGTTTTAGTATCAAGTATTTCAAGATTAGTTCCGATTATTATGGAAGAATGTCCGGACTCGGTAGAAGAAGATAGAATAATAATATCAGAATCATTTATTTTAAGCTCCATACGACTCAAGTATCTTGTATCGTCAGTATAAAGCCCATATCCTGAAGTATTTTGAGCAAGGATATTGCCGTTTTCATCTGTAACAAGAAAAATATTATTATTTTTTATTGTTCTTTTAACAGGATTAAAATTTTCTCCCATTAATGCGATTGACATTTTTTCTCCTGTTTTTAGTAGTATACTACCTCTAAAGTACTTTTTAAATTATTCAATAGTTAAATATAAAGGCTCACTTAAAAAACTATTGTGTTGTGCAATAACGTTTGTATATGTATTCAGGTAGTTTTGTGTCATTATTTCAGAAGAGAAGTTTTGCTGAACATGTTCCCGGCATGTTTTTCTGTCAATACTATCAAGATACTTTATTTTAGATGTAAGGCTATCAATATCATCTGCAATAAAGCCGGTTATCCCGTCTTTTATCACTTCCGGTATAGACCCCATGTTAAGCGCATAAACAGGAGTGCCACATGCCATAGATTCAGCCATAACAAGCCCAAAAGGCTCAGGCCAGGTTACCGGATGAATTGTAGCAGATGCTCCTTTTAAAAGATTTACCTTCTTTTCATGGCCTAACTCGCCTATATAAACAATTTGTTCATTATCGATCAAAGGTTGTACAACATTTTTATAATACTCAAAATCAGCTTTGTCTATTTTTCCTGCTATTATTAATTTCCATCCTGTATCTTTTGCAAGTTTAATTGCAAGATGCACTCCTTTTTCTTCTGACAATCTGCCTAAGAATGCTAAATAAGGCTGCTCAAGATTAGGCGTATCAGCATAATCATAAGTATCTACTTCTATGCCGTTATAAACCGTTGAAACATAATTTAATTCTTCTGCCCCGATCCTTTGAGAATCACTGATTGAAATAAAATTATGTTCTTTCTGCTTCCTGTATAGTTGTACTTCTTCATTTTGCACAAAGGCTCCGTGCAAAGTTGTAACCACGGGTGCTTTTAATATATTTGCAAACGGAAGAAAATGGAAACCTACGTGGTTATGTATAATGTCAAACTCTCTATTCATCTTTAGGACATTTGAAAAAGATTCTATTTCATAAAAGTACGGAAAGTTTGTTCCCTTTTTGCGCATGGCTGTTTTAATTATAGGAACTAAATCCGCAGATGTAGCAGAATCTCCTGTTGCAAAAAGAGTGACCTTATGTCCCTGTTTTATCAGATGTTCTGTTAAATTATAAACAACAAGTTCAGTGCCGCCATAAGCCTTTGGTGGTACGGATTCCCATAATGGGGCTATCTGAGCGATTTTCATTAATTAACCTCCTAAAAAGCAAACATTTCAAATAAGCATATAAAAATTTTACTTTTATTTATTCTGTTTCAAATTTAAATTTTAGATTACTCTTTTCAGGGTTTAGCCTGTTTTACTAGATTTAAAACGATTGAATAATCTGAAAAGTATTTTTGAGTTAGCGTATATTGCCTATTTGTCATAGGTTCAAATTTTAAAATTTATAAATATTGGATTTTTTTATTAATTTCTTCCCCAAAAAGTCTTTTATATTTATGCTTATTCTGTATTTTTTTCTGAAAAATAATAAATATAAAAGCTTTTAGCTCTTTGTAAATTAAGATTATCATAATTAAAAATTATTCAGCAATTAGCTATCAGGGCATACCCTAATGGCGATATTAAAATTAAAAAAAAACATACAAAAAACCACCCCGTAGAATAAGGTGGCTTTTTCAATATATTTTTTATATTTAACTAAAAATCGTATTTATTGCATTATATTCATTAAGCAATTTATCGGCTTTACTCTCTAAAGATTTTTTATTATTTTTTTCTATCTTTAATTTTTTACTAAAGAAAGATTCCTTACAAACTTTTGTTAATCTGTAAAAAGCCAACTTTTGCATAATAGAATTTACTGAATACTTATTAATATTCTGTGTGTTTATGATTTCATAATAGTCACTTTTGAGCTGTTTTTGATAAGACTCTTTATCATCCTTTAATTTCTCTTCTTTAGATAAAAGCAAAAGAAAATTATATTCAATTACTGAATAAATGTTTTCTATTTTTTTATATCTACTCAGGTAATTTGTTGTCTCTTCATTTTGTTCAAATATTAAATTGTCCTGTTGATCTTGACTTGAAGTTAAAAAAGTTGCTCCCATTCTTATTTTCCTCTTTTTCTATGTTTATAATTTTTATAAAAATAAGTTAGAATTGGTTGAAGACGTTTTCTTAAAATACATTACTATAAATTTGAAAAAATTAGTATTTTAAAGTTCTCAATTTATATAAAAATTTACCTTTTGAAATATTGCTTAACTTTTTATCCTGAAATGAAAATTAAATATTAAATTACTCTTTTCAGAGATTAGTTATTTTATTAGCTTTAATACGGTTAAAGAATCTGAAAAGTATTTTAGAGGAAATATAAATTTAAAAATTTTATATTTAGTATTAAAAATGTTATAATAAAAAAAAAATTTAATAACTTTATAGGGGAAACAATGAACTACATACTACTTCTGCTTAATTTAATAACCACAACTATATTTTCAATAATTCCAAACACCAACCCGGATATAGAAATCATTTATCCAAGAGATAATGCAACAATAAACGCACCTTCTACATTTATTATAGGTAATACTCACCCGAATGCCAGCCTAAAGATAAACGGTAAAAAAGTAAAAGTCTATCCAAACGGTGGGTTTGTTCAGGTTGTAAAACTAAAAGAAGGTAATAATAGCATAAAATTTAATTCTAAATATAAAAAGAAATCAGACAAAGTTGTATATACTTTGATAGTACCCGGTCATGAGAAAACAATTCCGAAAACTCCTTTAAAGATAGATGAATCAAGTATTCAGCCAAACAAAAATTTATCATTACTGACTGGCGATACAATAATTGTTAAATTTAAAGGTTCAACCGGCAACAAAGCGAGCTTTGCCATTGGTAAGAGAAAAGAAATACCAATGATAGAACTGCCGCCCAAATATACCAGAACAGTTCCTGCGTTTGGAAAATCTTATAAAACCTCAAAGAAACCTTTAAAAGGATTTTATAAAGGTTCTTATAAATTACAACCCGGCGATATATTTTATAAAACCCCTATTACAATAAAATTAGCGTCTAATAAAAAAGCAATTACTAAAGTTATAAATTCCAGACTAACTACTCTATCAACTAAAGTCCCAAAAGTTGCCAGGGTAATTAAAGATAAAGCAATAGTAAGAACACTGCCAGGCGGAAGTAGACTTACACCTCTTCCCAAAGGCGTAAGACTGCAAATTATCCGAATAAAAGGCAATGATTATAAATTTAAAATGAGCAATAGCATGGAAGGTTGGATTGCTAAAAAAGATATAAGGATGCTTCCGTACGGAACTCCTGCGCCAACCAGCATAATAAGACTTATAAACGTAAAATCCTATAAAAATAAAGTAATTGTTGAATTTCCTTTAACGGAAAAATTGCCGTTCAAGATTGACCAATTACCCGGTCCGCAAATGAATGTAAATATTTTTGGGGCTGTAGCTAACATAGATGTATACCAGTATAATCCTGATGATGACTTGATAAAAGAGATCAAGTGGGTGCAGGTATCTAAAAATCATTTTAAAACTATTATTATTCCTAAAACAAAACAGTTTTGGGGTTATGATTACTATTACAAAGGCAATAATTTAATTTTGGAACTAAAGAAAAAGCCTTTAATAAATTTTGAATTCCCGTTAAAAGGTAAGGTAATTACAATAGATCCCGGTCATGGCGGCAATGAGCTTGGTGCGGTAGGCCCAACAGGAGTACCGGAAAAAGAAGTAAATCTTTTTATATCAAAATTTATTAAGGAAGAATTGGAAAAACGCGGTGCAAAGGTTATAATGACAAGACGTTCCAACACAAAGGACGTTGGATTATATAGAAGAGTAAAGATTGCTAATAACTATAATACGGATGTTCTTTTAAGCATACATAATAATGCACTGCCTGACGGGCGTGATCCTTATAAAGATCATGGGGCCAGTACTTATTATTACCATTCTCAGTCTTTACCGCTAGCTAAGAGTATTCAAAAATCCCTGGTTGATGAATTAAAATTAAAAGATTTTGGTGTTTTCTGGTCAAGTTTGGTACTTACACGTCCTTATGAGTACTTGGCAGTGCTTATTGAGATAGCTTTTATGATCAATCCCGAAGAATATATGTTATTAACAGACAAAGAATTTCAGAAAAAGTCTGCTATAGCAATTTGTGACGGGTTAGAGAATTTTTATAAGTCCCAGGCAAATGATAAATCAAAGCAAGCTAGCGATTTATAATGAGGTTTACTGAAACTCACCCGGGTGAAGTGCTTTTTAAAACTATTAATACTTTAAAAAAATAAAAAAAAACATAAAAAAATAAAAAAACATGTTTTTTTTCAGATTATTTTATGATATTAATATTATTGTGAATGAGAGATGCCCTGGTAGCTCAGTTGGATAGAGCGTCCGCCTTCTAAGCGGCAGGTCGTTGGTTCGAATCCAACCCAGGGTGATTAATTTTTTGAAAAACAATTAGTTTTATTTAAACTAATATTAGGGCTAGAATTCGGTGCAGGTTATCTGCACCATATTTTTACAAGAAAAATAAAATTAATTGTATGAGTATAAATGAAAAAGAATTCAAAAAAAGATTAGGCAAAAATATAAAACTTACACGTATGGAAAAGGATATGTCGCAGGAGGCACTTGCCGGATTGATTGATGATACTTGTCATACATCTTATATTAGTGCTGTAGAAAGAGGTCAAACTATTCCAAATGTTTTAAGGCTTGTAAGAATAGCTCAAATTTTCAATGTAACAGTTGAAGATCTTTTACAAGGAACAAACTATTTAAATTAAAATAGTTATAATATTTTTATTATTAAATTGTTGATTTTATACTTACTCAAAAATACTTTTTTGTGTAACAGAATGTTACAATATTAGTACTTTCATACTTTAAGAGCCTGTGAAGTTTTCAAAAATATGCTAAAATATATATTAACAATATAAATATTAAATAGTCAGTGAGTGTATTGGTTTATGAAAATAACACAATATCTAAAAACAATATTTTGTATTTTGTGGAACATCATAGTACTCTTATGCCCAATTATCGCCCCACAAAATCCAACTAACGGGAAAAAGCTTTCTTTTTCTCTTTTTGCGCGTATTGATATTTATTTTTATAATATATTTTTATTTTTAAAAGAATTAAAAGAGAAAATAATAAAAAATAAAAACAATAAAGCTGATGCCAC
>JANQHM010000305.1 GCA_028282645.1 Candidatus Gastranaerophilales bacterium | reverse complement strand
TTTTTGTAAAAAATTATATATAAACATGAAAAAAATTTTACTTATATTATTACTTTTATCTATTAATAACATTGCTCTGGCTTGTTCGGATTTTCTTTTGAATGAGGGTGGTTTTCCTACCTCGGCTAGAACTATGGACTTTGTTAGTGACCTTAAATCTAAGTTTGTTATAAATTACCGTGGGGTTGAGCACTCTTCTTATATACAAAATGCTAAAGGCAAAACTCTAAGCTGGATATCAAAATACGGTAGTGTTACGATTAATTGTCTCGATTTTGCTGTGGCTGACGGTATTAATGAAAAAGGCCTGTCCGGTGCTATATTGTGGTTAGGTCCTACTAAGTACGCTATACCCGGCAAAAAGCCTGCTTTAACTTATGCCAAGTGGATTCAGTATTTCCTGGATAATTGTGTAGATGTTAAACAAGCTATTAAGTTAGCTAAAAAGATCGATGTATTAGCCTACCCTTTAGAAGGTTTTAATGAGGGGAAACCTGCGCCTTTACATTTGGTGTTGCATGATGCTAAAGGTAATACAGCTATTTTTGAATATAAAGAGGGTAAATTGCGTATCTATCGCCCTAAAAACAATCCTGTGTTGACTAATGGACCGTTTTACACTGAGCAGCTTAAAAATGTGGATAATTATAATGATGATGAAGAATCATTTAAAGCTCCTTTGGTTATAGGGTCTGGTTATCGCTTTGCCAGGCTGTCGTTAGTGCTGGAAAAGTTAGAACCTGTTAATACTCAACAAGAAGCACTCGAGAAAACATTTAATATTGTAAATCTTGTATGTATGCCAAGGTTAAATGATGATAATGTTAAAAAGGCTCCTCCTACTTTGTGGCGGCTCATTCGAGATCATAGTAATCTTGTTTATTATTTTAACCCTTCCGGGGTGCCTGCTACCAAGTGGATAAATTTAAAAGATATTGATTTTTCAGGTGAAACAAAATATAAGCAGTTAAGTGTTAAAGATAAATCTTTTGGAGATATTACCAAACTTTTTTCTAAAGAATAATTTTTTAGTTTTTAAAATTTGATAAAGTTTATTGCTGATTTTATATCTTGTATATATATTATAACATACTTTCTTTCTTTAAAAATAATTTTGTGAAAAATATAAAAAAATGTTACAATAAGTTACTATATTATTGTAATTACTTTATTATTTAGTTTTAATAAATAACAAATAGTACAATAGAAGGAAAAAATAAATGCCTTTAGGTTTAAAAAATTTAAATTTAAGAAGATTGAGTGGTCGTATTAGAAGATCTTTTACCCATACTGGCAGAGTAAAGCAAGGAACAGTTCCAAAACCACGAACTTCTGAGCAAATAGGTAGAGATATTTATATAGCTCAAACAACAACTATTACCGGAAAAGCTCCAAGAGAATATGTGAATAAATCAACACAAACGCCTACTGATTGGTTAAGTGCACTTACTAAAACTATTACAGGTTAAAAAATAAAATATCATAAAAAACGATTATCCCACCAGACCTTGGCCGGTGGGGTTGTTGCGAGACCTTGGCTCGCAACTTTTATTTATATTATAATAATCACGTTGGATTCTGTGGGTAAGGAAAGTTTAGTATGCTAGATATAAAAGAAATTAGAGAAAATCCTGAAAAGATTAATGAATTGCTGAAAAGACGCGATGAAAGTTTGGCTGTGGACAGTGTTATTGATATTGATAAAGAAAGAAGAGCACTGCAAGGACAGGTTGATGAACTGAGGTCACAAAGGAAAAAAATATCGCAGGAGATTGGTAACCTGAAAAAACAGGGGCAAGATACTTCTGAGATTGAAAAGCAGGTTAAGGGGATTGGTGAGCAGATTAAACAATTGGAAGAAAAAGAAAAGGAATTAGTAGAGGCGCAAAAGATGGCACTGCTTAACATCCCTAATATACCCGCAGAGGATACGCCTATTGGTAAAACTGAAGATGATAATGTGGTATTAAAGACAGTTAATGAACCTATTAATTATTATTCTTTTGAGCCTAAAGCTCATTGGGATGTGGCTACTAATTTAGGGCTATTGGACTTTGAGCGGGGGGTTAAAATATCAGAATCTCGTTTCACTATTTATAAAGGTACCGGAGCCAGGCTTGAAAGAGCTCTTATTAATTTCTTTTTGGATTTGCATACTCAAGAACATTGCTATACTGAGGTATTGCCTCCGTTTTTAGTTAACTCTGCCGCGATGACCGGGACAGGACAATTGCCTAAGTTTAAAAATGATATGTATAAATGCGAAGAAGAGGATTTATTTTTAATCCCTACTGCAGAAGTCCCGCTGACCAATATTTATATGGATGAGATTCTGAAAGAAGATCAGCTGCCTATATATATGACTGCTTATACTCCTTGCTTTAGAAGAGAAGCGGGTTCTGCAGGTAAGGATACAAGGGGATTGATTAGACAGCATCAGTTTAATAAGGTGGAGCTGGTTAAGCTTTGTACTGCCGAAAACAGTGAAGAGGAACACGAAAAACTTGCTGATGACGCTGAGAAGGTTCTTGATTTACTGGAGTTGCCTTATAGGAGGATTCAGTTGTGTACTGCTGATTTGGGTTTTAGTGCTCGGAAGTGCTATGATTTAGAGGTTTGGATGCCTTCTTCCAATTCTTATAGAGAGATTTCCAGTTGCAGTAATTTTGGTGATTATCAGGCCAGAAGAGCTAATTTAAAGTATAAGGCCAAAGGAGCCAAAAAATCTGAGTTTGTACATACTATTAACGGGTCCGGGTTAGCTGTTGGTCGTACGTTTGCTGCTATATTGGAAAACTATCAGCAAGAGAACGGGTCTGTATTAATACCAAAGATTTTACGTAAATATTTTAATGGTGATAAATACATTAAGTGGTAATAACCCCCCTTCATCGTTTACCTTGAGTCATCGACTGGCTTTAGCTGTACCGCTTGATTATAGCTTTCTTTCAGTATTACTGATGGACTTTGATTAGTGCTTTTCACCTGGAAAGTTAGCGCACATAAAAACTGCAACGATAAACTCCCCT
>JANQHM010000304.1 GCA_028282645.1 Candidatus Gastranaerophilales bacterium | reverse complement strand
TTTTTGTAAAAAATTATATATAAACATGAAAAAAATTTTACTTATATTATTACTTTTATCTATTAATAACATTGCTCTGGCTTGTTCGGATTTTCTTTTTGTTTTTTTATAATATTAGGGAAAAAAGGGAGGAAATAAAAATGAAATTATATCTACCTAAAAGTACAGGTCATCAATTACAAATACTGAATAAACAATTATCTCATGCTCAAGCTGATTTAAATGAAGTAAGAAAACTTGCTCTTGACCCAAAGAAAAAGACTGACGCTAACATACTTGCTAAAGATTTTGAGAAATTAATAGCCAAACTTAAAGAAAAATATGAAGTATTAATAAAGCGTCAACTGGCAAATTTACCATCACCTCCTAAGAATAAAAATAAAATTTTTAAAATATCACTATCACAAGAACAAAGATTAAATAATTTAAAAAATAGCACTGGATATAATAACTCTGCACAACATGTACTAAATGCCAAAACACCACAGGAAAAAATTAAAGCATTAGGAAAACTTTTAAGAAAGAAATCAGGTTCCTTTCTACTTTAGAAATTTTAAATTTTTATAAACCAATCTGTACAAACATTCATAAACTTTTCTTTAGATTGCAGAAATAAATCTTCCGCATGAAAACTATTTTTAAATAAAATAAACTCTTTAGAATCCAATGCCTCCTCATACAACTTACGCGTGTGCCAAGGATGAATCGTTGGATCTTTTTCGCCTGCTAAAAACAAAACAGGTATAGGACTTACATTTTTTATTATTTCTATTGGTTTTATTTTATTTAAAAATATATTTCCCGGTCTTACATTTCTTTTTTCTTTTAAATTAAATTTTTGCAATGTAGGTATAAAAGCCTCTGGTCGCCAAAAATAATTTTCAATTTTATCAAAATCTACAGGTGCACTTACTGCAACCAAGCTATGAATATCCTTATACTCCGCAGCATGTATTAAGCATAATGCAGCACCCAGTGAAAATCCTAAAATACCTATTTTATTATAATTTTGCTTTGCAAAATCAACAACGACTTTTAAATCTTGTGGTTCTTTCGCTGTAAAAGTGTAAAATCCCGAGCTTCTTCCATGTCCTCGAAAATCCATTGTAATCACATCAAAATTTTTAGCAAATAATTCAGACATATTTAAAAAAGGTATAGCGTCTTTGCACATATACCATCCATGAGCAATAATAATAACTTTATTATTGCCGTTTTTGTAATGATTAAAAGCTATATTAATTTTATCTTCCGTTTTAATGAATATTTCTTGCATAATATATTTGACTTTTGTTAATTTTATACTAACTCAAAAATAACTTTCAGATTATTTAATCAGGTTAAACATAAGTAAAATAAACTAAATTAAAAAAAGTAATCTGAAATTTAATTTTAAACCAGAGTATTAACTGTTAATATTAAGATTATAACAGTTAAATTTAATCATGAAAATTATACTTTTTATGATTAAAAAAAATAAAAAATAATTAAATAATAAAAAAGTTTAAAAAATTAAAAGGGTTTGCCTGAATGAGCTCTACTTTGGAAGTTTTAGAACACAAATTGGATAATGGTTTAAAAATATTATTTAAAAATGTACCGGGAGTTCATTCAGCAACGTTTATGGTTTGGTATAAAGTTGGAGCAAGAAATGAAACAGTTGGAAAAACAGGCTTATCTCACTTTTTAGAACACCTGAGTTTTAAACGTACAGAAATGTTTAAAAAAGGGCAAATAATTTCCGAAATAATACGCAATGGCGGTATTTTTAATGCTTATACCTCAAGAGATTTTACTTGTTATTACGAATCATTTGCTACAAATAAGTTAGAGTTAGCAGCTATAATTGAATCTCAAAGAATGAATAATTTAATACTAAATGAACATGATAAAGAGGTGGAAAAAGGTATAATTTTATCAGAGCTGGAGAAAAATTTGGATAATCCTTATAATGTTTTAGAAAACGAACTGCGTCAGCAAGCTTATCCTCATCATCCTTATAGAATACCCATTATAGGATATAAAGATGACGTAAAAGACATAAGTTTATACGATTTACAGCGTCATTATGATAATTTTTATTCTCCAAATAATGCAATAATTGTTGTTGTTGGTGATTTTGATTCAAAACAAATGTTTGAAATAATAAATAAGTATTTTTCAAATATAAAATCAACTAATTTAAACGGACAAATTAAAACAGAAAAAAAACAAAAAGAATTAAAAAGATTAAAAATAAAAGAGTATTCTTCCAGTCCAATAGTAAAGCTCGCTTATCACATTCCAAACGTTGAACATGAAGACATATTTTCGTTAGTTGTACTGGGTGAATTGCTTAATTGCGGTGTAAGCAGCAGATTATATCAGGATTTTGTGGAACAACAAATAGTAACAGATATAAATACTAATGTTGAACTTGCTAAAGATACCGGTTTATTTAGTATAATAGCTACTTTGTTTCCAAATATAAAACATAAAGATTATGAAAATAAAATTTTTGAAGAAATAGATAACATGGTAACTGTTGCGCCATTATCTCAAGAAGAGCTTAATAAAATAAAAAAAAGAATAAAATCAAGTTTTGAATTCAATAAAGATGGTACTTTTAAGCAGGCTTATCTATTGGGTTATTATGAAAGTATCTATAACCATAAATTTCTGGAAACTTATACAGATAAAATTCAAGAAGTAAGTATTGATGATGTTAAAAATGTTATAAAAAAATATATTAATAGAAATAATTGTACGATTGGACATTTAATACCTGTTCATCAGCAAAAAAAATCCTTGTTTAATTATGACTATGTACCTAAAGAAACAACAAAAGAAGAATATAATGATATACCCATTATAATCCCTAATAAACTTAAAAAATTACCGGTTTCTTTTTATAAAGAAACTTTAAATAATGGCATAAAAATTATAATAAACGAAAATAAAACAGGTAATATCGTCAGGTTATACGGAACAATCGGCGCAGGAAACATTTTTGCGTCTTCTGTTAATCCTGTTTTGCCTGTATTAACTGCTGGCATGTTGAATAGAGGCTCTATAAGTAAATCTAAAATAGAAATAGCTTCGGAAATAGAAGAAAAAGGAGCTACAGTTGGTATAAGTAATGTAGGTGAAATGGTTAATTTTTCTTTATCTTCAACTGTGGAAGATTTTGAGAGCGTATTAAAAATTTTGAAAGTTATTTTAAGAGAACCAGCTTTTGAAGAAAAAGAATTTTATAAATATAAAAAATTTGCTCTTGCTAATGTGTCTCACAAGATGGATGACTCTAAATATCTTGCGAATATGAAGTTTAGCCAGATGCTTTATCCTAAAGATCACTTATATTATATTTATTCATTAAAGGCCCAGGAAGAACAGATTTTAAATATAGAATTAGATGATTTAAAAAACTTTTATAATAATTATTATTCCCCTCATACAATTATTATGTCAGTATCCGGTAATATAGATAGAGAAAAAGCCAGAATTTTAATCGAAAATGAATTCAACGATTGGCCAGCGCGAAATGTACCCCACCCTTATATAAAACCTGCGAATATACAGAATAAATATACGGAAAAAATGTTACATCTAAAAAACAAATCCGAGGCAGAGGTTATAATGGGTCATTACTGTGGTATTGCACGTAAAAGCAAAGATTTCCATAAGGCTACTGTAATGAACTTTATTTTAGGCGGTAGCGGAGCTTTATCCAGTAGAATAGGAAAGAAATTAAGGGAAGAATTAGGGCTTGTTTATAGTATTTCTTCCAGTTTAACGGCTTTATCTGTGCCAGGATCTTTAACTATTAGGTTTGGAGTTGATAATCATTATTTAAACACTGCAATAAAAACCCTTAAAGAAGAGTTAAATTCTTTTATAGAATTTGGTATAGATGAAGCGGAACTAGATGCTGCAAAGTCTTATTTAACAGGATCTTATCCGTTAAAATTCTCTAATAACGCCGGTATTGCAAAGATTTTATTAACAAATGAGTATTATGGCCTGGGTGATAATTATTTAAATGAGTATCTTGAGATAATTGACAGTATTACAGTAGAAGACATCAATGAAACCATAAAAAAGTATATTCATCCTGAGTTATTTTCTGTTGTTATGGCGGGGTGTTTTTAGCAGTGTTAATAATAGGGTTATTAAGCAGGTGATAAAAAGTTTTCACCTTTTATTCATTACTCAGTAATTGCCCGGCTAAAGCTAAAAATATTATAAAAAATTAGGCTGCCCCGTAGCGGAGCAGCTTTATTTTTTGTATAAATTACGAGCGCATCACAAAACCCGTACTTTTAGCCTTAAAGAGAGTTAAAAAAATATTCAATTGTATGTTACGTAAAAATCAAAAATAATTCACTACAACGATAATT
>JANQHM010000261.1 GCA_028282645.1 Candidatus Gastranaerophilales bacterium | reverse complement strand
GAAACATGCGTGTATACCAATTTCACCACTTCGGCATACATTTTCATTTATTAATACTACTATAATCTAAAAATAATGTAAATATTTTTAAATTTTTTTTAAGCTAAATATATATTTATTCTAATTCAAGATTGGTGATGGTCATCACCAAGTCATTTAATGAACCTCCAGGTATCAACCCCATAACTTTAAACGCAAAGCAAAGCTTTACATAAGTTAGCGACCCAAGGATCGGGATATTCTATTGAATAAAAAAAATTGAGGAGTTGGAATAAATAAATTAATGCTCAATTTAAATTTTATCATGTTTTTATACCTTTATTCTAAAATTTAAAAAAAATACCCTGTTGGGTATTAAATTTTTCAAATTTTGCATTTTTATTATAATCATTTTCTCTAATGGTAAATATGAAAAATTTTGTTATTATTTTTCATTAAGAAAAAAACAATAACAATTAACTTTTACCTTACTTAAGGAGATAGACAAATGCTTGACTCTATAATGGAAAACAGATGGTATTTTATAATTGAAGGCATGTTGCTTGTGCTTCTTGGTGCACTTGCTATTGCCCTTCCTCAACTTACTACTGTCGGATTAGGTCTTTTTGCCGGAATTTTTCTTTTATTAGCAGGTTGTGTAATGGCATTCAGGGCATTTAAACTTAAAAACGAAAAAGGAGTATTTTGGCCTTCCGTGATGGCAGGAATCCTTTCAATAATAGCCGGGGCGATTATGCTAAGATTTTTAGAGCAGGGTATTTATATTTTAACCTTGCTTTTAACTATATATCTGAGCTTTGAAGGTGTATCCAAGATATTTCTGGCATATACGCTCAAACCTTTAAAAAGCTGGGGTTATGTATTACTTAGCGGAATTATGACTATACTTTTAGCTGCTGTAATTATCAGTGGCATGCCCGGTATAGCAGAATGGACTATAGGTCTGTTGTTTGGAGTTCACTTGCTGGTATCCGGTTTTTCTATGATTAGTATAGGGATAGAACTGGAAAAAACTATGCATAAAAAAATGGGTATATAATCTTTTTTAACTTTTTAAATTAAAAATACAATTTAAAAATTAAAATATACTCCCTCAAAAATACTTTTCAGATTCCTGAATCAGGTAAAAGCTAATAAAATATACTATTTTCTGAATTGCGAAGCGGGAGCGTTAAAAAATAAAATTGACCATTTCATTTTTTAATAAGCTTATTCCAAAGAGAAATCTGAAATTTAATTTGAAACCTGTATTAAAAAGGATCCTCTTAGGCTAAACAACTTACTCAAAAACCCTTCCTCTTTAATTAATGAGTAGTGTATGTAGTTTAAGGTGATTCTTTTTATTTATTCTGATTTGAAATTAAATTATATAACCTAGAGCCTATCTGGTTAAAAAAATAAAAGGGTTATATCAATAATAAAGGCTCATTTATGGACTGCGCTGTTAAAGCTGAAGCGGCTTGCCTGGCAAGGCGATGCAAGCTTTAACAAGACAGCTTCCAAGATTTAACAGGATTGAATAATCTGAAAAGTATTATTGAGTTAGTCTGTAGTTAAAATCTCTTAATAAGGGGATATAACCGGCATGTTTTATAAATTCTTCGGCTTCTTGAACCGTTGTTAAACCTTTAGAGTTCAAAACCCGTTCATTAATAACTACACTACTAATATCATTAGCCCCACAATTTAGTGCAATTTCACCGATTTCTTTTCCAAGCCCTAATACACTTACTTCAATATGTTTTATATTATCAAGATAAAGCCTGCAAAAAGCCAGAGTTTTGAAGTATTCAACACCAGAAACATGCCTAACTGGCAAATCTGTTTGTTTTTGCCAGGTCCATAGTATAAAACTGTTTATGTGACCTGTTTTACACTGCAAATTTCTAATGTATTCAAGGTGCTGAACTATATCTGCAATTGTTTCATTTGAACCTATAATCATACTGGCGGAACTTTGCAGTCCTGCATCAGCTACAGCTTGCATCGTATCACACCATAACTCTGCCGAAGGCTTATGAGGAGAAAGAAGCTCTCTCATCTCAGGCGTCATAATTTCGGCACTGCTACCGGGGACGGAGCATAACCCGGCGGTTTTAAACTTATTAATTAATTTTGGTATTTTTATATTAAAAATTTTAGAAAATTCAATAAACTCAACAGGCGAAAAACCCCTTACATAAAGATTATATTTTTTATTAAGTATATTTAAACACTCCAGGTAATAATCTAAAGTTAAGTTGGGATTAACTCCACCCTGAAAAAGCACTTGATTTATACTATTAGCCTGACAATCTTTTGCAGCCTCTTCCATATCTTGCAAAGACAAAGCAAACGCATCCTTTGAATCTTCTGAGCATTTAAATCCGCAGTAATTACAATTTATTTTACAGATATTTGTATAGTTTAAAGTTTTAAAAACTGTATAAGATGCATATTTTTCACCGTTTAACTGAATTCTTTTTTGGTGGGCAGCCTGAACCATTTCGGTCCAAGGCGTATTTAAAAATAGCTCTACGGCCTCGGTTTTAGTTAATCTATTATTTTTTAATATTGAATCTAATATTTTTTTCATAATAAAATTCTTTTTTATTTAATTTAAAATATTGATAAAAATTTTTTATTTCTAGCCTATCCCCTTATATAAAACTCCGAGAATTATTATAAGAAAACCAACTGCAACAAATCCATATCTTAAATGGTTAATAACCCATTTGCCTATAGGGATTTTAGCACCCAAGTTTATCTCCTCAAGGATCTTATCAGAACCTAAAACCCATTGACCAACTAAAATAATAATCAGAACACTTAAAGGATAAATATAAATAGTTACTGTATCAGCCCATAGCCCAAAAAAATCCATATTGAGAGCCAGCGGTAAACCGGCAATAAATGCTAATATAGCAACTATGACAGTAGCAAACTTTCTTTTAAGTTTAAAACAATGCATAATTCCTTCCACAGGTACTTCAAGCAAATTAACCGCCGAAGACATGCCAGCCAACACAACGCTAAAGAAAAATAATATTCCCCAAAATTGACCATCCTCCATAGCATTGAAGAGCTGAGGCAGTGTTATAAATAATAATCCGGGACCTTTGGCAGGATCAAAGTTAAATGCAAAAACAGCCGGTATTATTACCAGTGCAGCAAGCATAGACGCTAAAAAGTTAGTAGTAACAATCCAAAATGCGGAACTTGGGATATCAGCCTTTTTAGAAAGGTAACTCCCATATATAAACATTCCGCCAAGACTCACAGTAAAAAAACTTTGTCCCAAAGCCATAACCCATGTTGCCGGCTCCCAAAGTTTATCCAGTTTAGGTTGTAGCATATATTCAATGCCTTTTTCCGCTCCAGCTAAAGACAAACTGTTAAACAAAAGCACCCCAAAAAGTATAAATAAAGCAGGTATTGCAAATTTATTCAGGCGCTCCAATCCTTTTTGTACACCAGAAGTAACTACTAGAACTGTTAAAGTAATAGCTATAGCATGCCACGGTAAAGCCTGAGCAGAGCCGGCAAAAGAAGAAAAAGTATTTTCTGCGTTCATATTAGCCATATTGCCTGAGAGCAAAAGCATAAAGTAATAAATAATCCATCCCAAAGCTATAAAATAAAATACTAAAAGCCCAAACATAGAAAGCGTTTGAAAACCGCCTAAAAATGTTGCAAGATTTTGTTTATTTTGAGAGAAAACATTTTGAAATGTACCTATTGTACCTTTCTGATGGATACGGCCAAATGCAAGCTCCGCCATTAAGCCAAACAGAATAAATACAAACGAAAATATTAAATAGGGAATTAAAAAGCTCATTCCTCCATACTCACCAAGTCTCCAAGGGAAAAGCCAAATGTTACCAAGTCCTATAGCACTTCCTACACTGGCTAGGAAAAATCCCAGACTATTAGACCAGTTTTCTCTCATTATTCTCTCCTGCTACCCTAGTTCATTATCTCTTAGAAGCTGTCTTGTTAAAGCTTGCATCGCTTTGCCAAGCAAACCGCTTCAGCTTTAACATCGCAGTCTGTAAATGAGCCGATATAACCAGCTTTTATTTTTTAACCGGACAGGCTCTTACTTATATATTTTCCTTGATATTGGAATGATCTGTTATTATTATAAGTTTTTTTGTGTATTTAAAAAAATTTTTTTCTTAAAAATCAACAAAATGGTTGATATTATACAGGTTCCAAATTAAATTTTAGATTACTCTTTTCAAAAGTCAATATTTTGTATATAAAAGATACTTTAAAAATAATAAAAAATTAAGCAATTTTTAAAAAGTTTTTGTTTTTATATTATTGGGTAATGAAAAGGCAAACCAGTTGTAAAAAAGAATAACGAAAGAATAACAAGAGAGAGAAGGAAGAGTAATGATTAACGACGTTAAAGCCCTGAAATACGGTGGCATGATCAAAAATTATGCCTTTACACCGTTGGAAAAGAAAGAAAAAGTCTGCAAAAACAATATCTTTATAAACTATTATTCAAAAAACAACCTTTTAAAAAATCTATTAAGTTCTCAAGTTGATTATGAGCTTAATCCTTTAGAAAGTTACTTGAAAAAGCAACTTAGAGATAAAGCTCTTGAAGATAAGGCTTTAGATAAAGAACCGGATATAGATGATAATTTTTTGAAAAGTCTTGAGGAAGGATATTCTTTTGAAGAAATAAATCCTGAAACCGGCGAAATCAGTAAATGGACTTTTGACAAAATAAATAATTGCTATATTAAAACTATAACTAACATATATGGAACAAAAGAAGAAATAGCTATCCCTAAAAAACAAAACTCAGGCAACTTCCTAAATCTAAGTCCAATCATCAATAAACTAAGAAGCCAATAAGGCGAGAAATTAAGGCTTCTTGTGTGTAATTGCAAACTCTTGTAGATATCGGCTTGTGCCGGTATTTTTTTTGACGGTCATCACCTTTCCTGGAATATATTATTTTTTTGTAACTTTTTCTTTACCTTTAGTATCTATTTCTTTTAAAAGTAAATCAGAAAACTCTTTAACTGACATACTCCCGGCATTATCCATGCCTCTTGCCCTTATTGTTACAGAATTATTTTCAATTTCTTTATCTCCAATAACAAGCATATAAGGTACTTTTCTTAACTGAGCTTCCCTGATTTTATACTTCATGCTTTCACTTCTGTCATCAAGATTAACTCTAAGTCCTATATCTTTGAGCTTTCTACATACTCCTTCAGAGTACTCCAACTGCCTGTCTGTAATCGGAATAATAGTTACCTGTTCAGGAGCTAGCCAAATAGGGAATGCGCCGGCATAGTGCTCAATAAGAATTCCGATAAATCTTTCCATGGTTCCGAAGATAACCCTGTGGATCATTACAGGAGTTTGAAGACTTCCGTCCTTTTCTGTATATTTAAGGTCAAATCTAACAGGCAAGTTAAAGTCTAGCTGAATAGTTGCGCCCTGCCAGGTTCTACCTATTGCATCTTTTAACTTAAAGTCAATTTTTGGCCCGTAAAAAGCACCGTCACCTTCGTTAAGAACATATTCAATACTTTTACTTTCAAGTGCTTCTTTTAAGCCGGCTTCTGCCTTGTTCCAAACTTCTAAAGAACCAACGTATTTGTGTTCAGGTCTTGTAGATAACTCAACAGTATATGTCATATCAAACATTTTTAGAGTTGAATCCACAAAGTCTATAATATTATTAATTTCATCAACAAATTGATCCTGTGTACAGAAGATATGAGCATCATCCTGGGTAAACCCACGAACTCTTGTCATTCCGTGTAGGGTTCCTGATCTTTCATACCTGTAAACAGTTCCTAATTCAGCCATTCTTATTGGCAGATTTCTGTAACTATGACGTTTAGCTTGATACATCAGTATATGAAACGGGCAATTCATTGGCTTAAGTACATAGTCTTGCTCATCAATCTTCATATAGAACATATTTTCTTTAAAATGCTCATTATGCCCCGAGATGTCCCAAAGTTTTGACTTTGCAATATGAGGAGAGTAAACAATGTCATATCCTCTTTTTCTGTGTTCAGCCCTCCAGTGATCTTCTATCATTTGCCTTACAACACCTAGATTAGGATGCCATAAGATAAGCCCGGAACCGACTTCATCTTTTATACTGAATAAATCAAGCTGAGTTCCCAGTTTCCTATGGTCTCTTTTTTCTGCCTCTTCAAGTTGTTTTAAATAATCCTGCAATTCTTCCTTCGTCCAAAATGCAGTACCATAAACCCTTTGAAGCATTTTATTATTTTCATTGCCTCTCCAGTATGCACCGGCAACACTTAATAGTTTAAAAGCTTTTATAAGCTTGGTAGAAGGTATATGTGGCCCGCGACAAAAATCATTCCACACAATTTCGCCATTTTTATTTTTATTTATGTATAATGTAGGATTTTGTTCCGCGTATTCTGTTAACAGTTCTGCTTTATAAATTTCACCTTTTTCTTTAAAATCTGCTATTTGTTTTTGAACATTGTTAACCTCTATTTTTTCAAGTGTCTGACTTTCTTTAATAATCTTTTTCATTTCCTTTTCAATAGTTTCAAGGTCATCAATGCTTAAAGAATGACTTGGTATATCAAAATCATAATAAAAACCGTTTTCAACGCAGGGACCTATTGCAATTTTTGCATCAGGATAAAGATTTTGTACTGCCTGGGCCAGAATATGTGCGGTTGTATGTCTTAAAACTTCTAAAGACTCAGGAGATTTTGATGTTAAAATCTCTACTTTATCGTTATTATTTAATTTAGTGCTTAAATCGCATATATTTTCGTTTATTTTTGCAGCGACTGCATTTCTCTTTAAGCCTTCACTGATGCTCAGTGCCAAATCCGCCACAGTTGCATTTTGCTCTAATTCTTTACTACTTCCGTCAGGAAGTTCTACACTAATATTTTTAACTGCATTGTCAGACATTGTCCAGGTTCCTCGAAATATTAGGTGACAGTCATCACCTTTTTTGCTGTAAACGCTATAAGCTCTGATATAATTTAAGTTTATCAGGAAACATCAGAACTCTATATACCACATACTATTTTTATACAGGTTCTAAATTAAATTTTAGAAATAATATAACCGGTATTAGGTTATAAAAATTCTTGTATCACCATAATACTTATATCATTTACATGGTTTTATATCAAAATTTTATTTTTTATATTCTTGAGTAGTATATAAAAAAAAATTTACATATTTTCAATATTTTTTCAATTTTGGTATAATTTATAAAGTTTAATTTCAAATAGATAGGGGATGAAAGATGGTATTACTTGGGGTGAACATAGATCACGTTGCAACGATAAGAGAAGCAAGACAAGGTATAGAACCGGATCCAATAGCTGCGGCAATTATTGCAGAATTAGCAGGGGCTGATGGAATTACTGCTCACTTAAGAGAAGACAGGCGACATATTTCTGATAGGGATATAAAACTTTTAAAACAAACCATAAATACAAGATTAAATTTTGAAATGGCAGCTACAGAAGAAATGAAAGCTGTTGCAATAGATATATTACCTTATGCAGTAACTCTTGTACCCGAGAAAAGAGAAGAAGTCACAACAGAAGGCGGATTAAACGTAATTAGGCAAAAAGAATATTTAAAAGAATATACAAAAGAACTACAAAGTCACGGTATAATTGTAAGTTTATTTATAGATCCGGAGTTCGAGCAGGTAAAAGCCGCCAGTGAAACAGGTGTTGAATACATTGAGCTACACACCGGACAGTATGCTGAAGCGTTTAATACAGTTGAAGAAAATGTTGCGTTCAAAAACCTTGAGCAAGCTGCAGCTTATGCGATTGAGTTGAATTTAAGAGTGAATGCAGGCCATGGTCTAAATTACAATAATGTAAAAAAAATATTAAGCATTAAGAATATTGAAGAACTTAATATAGGTCATAGTATAATATCAAAAGCGGTACTAGTGGGGCTTAACACGGCTGTTAGAGATATGAAAAATATATTAGACAGTTTTTAAGTTTATATTATTAGCTAAAGTTTTTTTACTTACGTAAGATAATATAACTATATAAACTTTTAAAAGAAAACTCCTACACTTATAATGATAGACAATAAAACGAAAATTTCTCATTAACTTAAGCTTAAAAAGGTAGTCTGGGAGATCAAAATGAACAATATACCTCCTGATAAAAATAGAAAAAATACAGAATTTTCAAAAATAAATAAAAGAGATAGAGATATTGAGCCTGAATCAAAACAGACAAATCAAGATAAAGAAATCGGCAGAGAAGCCCTTGATGGTTATGACGCAGTACTTGGAAAATCTTTGGTTCAAAGGCAAAACCTTGATCCGAAAACTTTTGACCCAAAAGCACTTGCACGAATTAAAGGATATTTAGAGGCATTAAAAGATCCTAAAATGCTTATGCTTGTTGAAAGTGCAGATACTCTAGGGCAAAAATTACATAAAAAATTAAGAGAAGAAGAAAATACTAACCCATATCCAGATTCAACTAATTGGGAAATAAATTTTGTCAATGAATTTACAAATAACCTGGATTCAATAGCAACAGAAGTAGCAGAAGAATAAAAAAATAAATTTAAATCTTTCATTTTTTCCTTATTATAATCTGGTTACAATAATCTATAATAGGGCAAATGCTGCACTTGGGACTGATAGTTTTACATATCTCCCTGCCGTGCAAAACAAGCAGCTGATTAAGCACCCTCCAGTACTTTACAGGCAGTTTTTCCCTGAGTGCATACTCTGTTTGCTCGGGCGTTTTAGTTTCTATGTATCCTAAGCGGTTAACAATCTTGTGTACATGTGTATCCACACAGATTGCAGGCTTAAGATGTCCAAGAGCCACAACAAGATTAGCGGTTTTTCGCCCCACGCCTTTAAACTTTAAAAGCTCTTCTATTGTATCAGGGACTTGATTTTCATATTTTTTTACAATCAATTTAGAAAAATCCATAATATTTTGAGCTTTTGTTTTGTAATAATTTATTGACTTTATTAGATTTTCAAGTTTTTCTAACGGTAAATTAATCATTTTTTCAGGTGTATCAGCTACTTTAAAAAGCTTTGCCGATACAGGAAAAGTGATCTCATCCCTTGTCCTTAAGCTTAACAGACAAGAAACAAGAACCTTATAGGGTTGTCCTTCATAATTTGCATCCATTATATGGGGCGGATAATAATCATCTAAAATTTTAATTATTTTATCTATATTTACTTCTTTTTTCATAATGTTCCAGCTTGTTATGTTTATAGATTTAGAAGCTGTCTTGTTAAAGCTTGCATCGCCTTGCCAGGCAAGCCGCTTCAGCTTTAACATCGCAGTCCTTAAATGAGCCTTTATTATTGATATAA
>JANQHM010000118.1 GCA_028282645.1 Candidatus Gastranaerophilales bacterium | reverse complement strand
TTATATCTTTAATATATATCATAACATGTTTTTAAATTTTTCGCAGGCTCTTTGAATGTAAAAATGCTAATTTTGTAACATTGCTTAATGAAAAAAGTCTGCGTTACTTAACACTCGTTTTATTTTTGGATTAAATTAAAGAAGAATGTATTACTAAAAAATAGGGAGAAGTAATATGCCACAAAATAAAAAAATAGGTTTTATCGGTGCAGGAGTTATGGGCAAAGCAATTATTGGCGGACTAATAGAATCAGGGTTTGTAAAAAAAGAAAATATTTTTGCTTCTGAAATTAATCAAGAATTAGCAAATAAAGTATCTAATGAACTTGGAATAATTGCAAGTACCGATAATAAAAAGATTTCAAGTGATTCAGATATTTTATTTATTTGTACAAAGCCTTTTATTATAAAAAATATTTTAGAAGAAATAAAAAATAATATTAATGAAAAGACTCTGATAATATCAATAGCAGCAGGTGTAAGCTCAGAAACAATAGAAAATTGTATAAATAAGCCTGTGCCTGTAATAAGAACAATGCCGAACACGCCTGTTTTGGTGAAAGAAGGAATGGTAGCATTATGCAGGGGCAAACATGTCACTGATGAGCATATCAAGTTAGCACAAGGCTTATTTGAGCAAATCGGTAAATGTATTGAAGTGCCGGAGAAACTTATTAATGCCGTAACCGGCATAAGCGGTAGCGGTCCGGCTTTTATGTATTTGATAATAGATGCTTTGGCTGACGGCGGTGTTAAAAAAGGCTTACCTAAAAAAACAGCTATAGAAATGGCTGCACAAACAGCCCTGGGTGCAGCTAAAATGGTTTTGGAGACAGGTAAACACCCTGCTGTATTAAAAGATGAAGTAACTACTCCAGGTGGAACTACTATTGCAGGTTTAATGACAATGGAAGAGCGTGGCGTAAGGTCTGCGCTTGCCAGGACTGTTCAAAATACTGTTGAAATGGCTGATAAATTGGGTTAAATAAGCAACAAAAATCTAAAATGCAAGATTAAATTTTATTAAATTTAAGCCCATAATTTTGCTTATAAAGACTGTGTTCAATGCCTTATATAATTGTATTTTATTAATTCAGGCTTGCCTGGCTGTAAAGATTTTGTTATAATTAGTTGACTAAATAATAAAAGGACAGAAGGTAAGAAATGAGAATAATAGGTTTTAAAGGAAAGCCTAGTAAAAGGGTTGAAACATATTATAGAGAATCAGATAGGGCCATAGTTAATAGATTTAACGATACTGGTAAAATGAAAGTTACTCATCAAGATGGAAGTACGTCAAAAGTTTATCCCAATACTGGTACAGTAAAAACTACTGATCAATATGGTAATATAGTAAGACATTATTCAAATAATAAAATGAAAGTTACTCATCAAGATGGAAGTACGTCAAAAGTTTATCTCAATAATGGTACAGTAAAAACTACTGATCAATATGATAATATAGTAAGACATTATTCAGATAATAAAAAAAGATTCACTAGTTCAGACGGTAGTAGTAAAATAAGACAATATGCTGAAGGAAAGATAAAAACTATTGATAGAGAGGGAATTTTAGTACTAGACTATCCCGAAGGAAAGACAAAAACTATTCGTAATGATGGAATTACAGTAAGAAAATTTCCGAATGGAAGTTGTTCATACGAACACGGTAATATAAAAGCAATCTTCAGACCCGATGGTAATAGAATTTTAGACACGGAAAATTATATATTAAAAATATTTCATCCTGATGGCTCAACTTCAACATATCAGGCTACTGAATTAAGGAAACATAAATATCCAAATTCCAATATAAGAAGATATATTAATGAAGAAGGAATTGAATTTAAGAACTTTATAAAGGAAAAGCTTTCAATAGACAAAAATAGGCTAAAAAAGGAAAAAACAGCAAGTTATGTAATGGAAAATGGGGAATGTAAGCCTTTTCTCCGTAAGCATTTAGGCACTAATAAATGGGAAGTGCTTGCCGATTTGTCTAGTCTGCCTAGCTTGGTGAAGGAAAAATTATCAAAGAATGTTGCATTTTTAAAAAAGCAAAAATTTTCAAAAGTTGCAAAAGATACATTAAAGTTACTAAAAACATTTAAGGCTGTTTGAGTCAAGTCTTTCTCTGGGAACATATTAGTTAATTTAAATAAATAGAAAGAAGGTTTGTAAAATAGAATATTGGACCAAGTTCTTCAAGTACTAATTCAGGAACAGAAATAGCCTTAGGGATACTTTATGGAGTTAGTAATCTTTAAAACGTCATCTTTGCACATTGTTTTAAAGCCAGAAACGCAATCTTTACATCTTTGCGGCATTTTGGACTCAAAAAGCATTGCTTTTCTTAATTTTATGTATTCCTGACTATTCCAGGCCTGTATAAAATTGTTATGCTCAACACTGCCGCAATAATAATTAAATTTGCAACATGGCTTTAATGATGAATCAGGCTTAACAAAAGAGAAAAACCAGGGTGCAAGGCAATACGGCATTTTAAATTCAGGTGAGTTATCAAGCTTGGAAGCTTCTTCAATCAAGTTATTATATGTAACTTCTGCTTTTTTAAGAAGTTCAGTTAATTCATTAAATATTTCTTCTTCCGATTTTTTAAAATCATCTGCCTTTAGTATTTTATCAAAGCTTTTTAATACTAAAGGCGGTGGGTCTATGTTTTTTATTTGTTCGGAGATATTATTTTGATTTAATAAAGTATTATTTGTTTTTTCAAAATGCCCTTTATAAATATTAAATTTAATTTCTAAAACTTTATTTTTAAATAAATTATTTATTATTTTAAAATTTAAATTATTTTCTTCTTTTAATTTATTGATAAAAATAACTTCATCTTTGGTTTCTTTTGTTGTTAAAATAACAATATCAGGGTTTAAAGCTGATAATTCCTCAATTGAATAAATTTTATAATTGCCCAGCATTTGATTTTGTTTATTGCTGTCTGTGTCAATAAAGCCCAGTATATTTGAGAAATCAAGATTATATTGTTCAATAATTTTACTGGCAAATTTGCCTGCACCATAAAATAAAATCTTTTTATCCTTATTTTCAGTTAAAAACTCTATAAAATTAGATTTATTATGCTTTATTATTTCTGTATTTAAAATTTCATAAGCTTTTTCAACTTGTTGATTATATAAATGCCAATCAGATTCTTTTAAATTCAAAAAATTTAAATCATCAGGTGAATTTATAGGATTAAAATCTATAACATTAATACCTAAATCAATTGACAGCTTAATAATTTCGCTTATTTCATTAACATTTAGTCTTGATACTACGGTAGAAAAGCCAATTTTTTTGTCAGGATAAGCAGACCTTAAAAGCTTTGTGTTTCCTATAATTTTTTCAAATTTTGAGCCTGCTCTTAAAGATTCTGTGGTATTTTTGCTTATACTGTCAAAACTTATGATTATTTCTGTAAAACCTTTTAAATCATCAAGCTTTTTGTCTATTAATAATCCGTTTGTGATCGTGCTAACTGTATTATTAGGATATTGCCCCACTACTTGGCTTAATATATCAAGGTTGCTATATAATAACGGTTCACCTATGCCTGTTAACTGTATTTCTTTAGCATAAGGCAGAGCTTCTGTAATATTATGGATGTTTTTAAATTCTTTTGCGTTATTGCCTGTTGTCCTTGCCTTGCACATTTTACAGCGCAGATTGCAACTGTTATTTATACCGTAAATCTGCATCGTAGGGAATGAAAGAAGCTCGGTTTTCTTTAGTAAAAGCTCTAAGGCCTTTACTTCCATGTTTTTTTGTCTGAGTTTTTGATTTACTTCTTTTATTTTATTATGCATATATATGGTTTTTTAGCTTTTATACTAACCCTGCGGTGTAAATAGTTCTTTTTCTATAATTCCACAGACAATATGACCTACTAAAATATGAGTTTCTTGAATTCTAGGGGTTATAGTTGATGGAACTTTTATGATATAGTCGCACAGCTCATCCATTTTACTGGGATTGGAGCCTGTCAGACCTACTACAGTTAGTTCTTTTTTTCGGGCTTCTTCAATAGCTTTTATTATATTAGGAGAGTTCCCGGATGTGGATATTCCTATAAGTATGTCGCCTTTAACTCCATTTGCTTGTACTTGCCTGGCAAATAAGTTTTCGTAGCCATAATCATTTCCTATTGCCGTTAAAATTGACGTATCTGTTGTAAGTGCTAATGCCGGCAGTCCGTCCCTGTCAAAATAAAACCTGCTAACCAGCTCGCCTGCAATATGTTGAGCGTCTGCGGCACTTCCGCCATTGCCGGCTATCAGTATTTTATTTCCGTTTTTATAAGCATTAACAGCTTTTTCTGATATTTTACAAATAGTTTCTATTATATTTTTATCTTTTAAAATAATTTCTTTAACATTGTAGGAATCTTGTATTTCTTTTGTTATAAAGTCTTTCATCTTGCCAGTTCTTCTCAACGCTTTTATACATCATTTTTAGTTTTTTATTTTTATTTTACCAGCTTATTTTATTTAAAGCAAAATATATATTTTTTCTTTTATTTGAAATTATTTAAATATACAATTAAAGAAGAAACAAAACTCTTTAAAATTTAAAGGGTAAGCGCGTCAGTAAAGCCTACGGAGAGCGAGCCCAAACAAATAATACCCCCTTGATAGGGGGCAGGAGGAGATAAAAATAAAAAAAAGGACTTTAAATAATGTCTAAAAAAATACAGGAAAAATTGAGTCGAATTAAGTTAGTAGCCTTTGATGTAGACGGAGTTTTAACAAACGGTGAGATAATTTATACCGACAAAGGCGAAGAAATAAAAATATTTAACGCTAAAGATGGGCAAGGGATGAGTTTACTAAGAAAAGAAGGTTTGTTAACAGCAATTATAACAGCCCGTACCTCTTTTATTGTGGAGAAAAGAGGTAAAGATCTTGATATACCTATAGTTTATCAAGGAAGTAAAAACAAAATAAATTCTTTAGATGAAATTTTAGAAAAACATAACCTTGATTATTCTGAAGTAGCTTATGTTGGTGATGATATTCCTGATATATGCGTATTAGAAAAAGCAGGTGCTGCTTTTTGTCCGGCAGATGCAATAGAAGAAGTAAAGGAAATCTGTGACTTTGTTTCCTCAAAAGAAGGCGGAAAAGGTGCAGTAAGGGAAATTTGCAATTTGATTCTAAAGTATTCAAGTGTGAATAGTAGTATATAAAATTTTAATGTTTAAAAGGAGATATAGGGTGCTATTTGAAGAGGAACGACAGAAAAATAATGAAATAATAAGACGAATCAGGGATAAAAAAATACTTGCAGTAATAAGGACTGATAATGCGGATAAAGCCATTAACATATCTAAAGCTCTTGTTGCTGGAGGCGTGAATAATATAGAAATAACAATGGGATATGATGGAGATTTGCGCGTAATTGAAGAACTCTCTGCAATGAGTAGTGTTTATGTAGCTGCCGGTTCATTAATAACTGCTAATCAGGCAAACTGTGCAATAAAAGCAGGTGCTAAGCTAATAGTTTCCCCAATAACAGAACCCGGTTTAATTAAAACGTGTAAAGGCAGAAAAATTCCCATTATTACGGGAGCAGCTACACCTACAGAAGCTTATAGAGCATGGAAACTGGGCGTGAACTTAATAAAGCTTTTTCCGGCTAAAGACTTAGGTGGTGCTACTTATTTAAAAGATATTTTAACTCCTATGTCGTTTTTAAATTTATTACCTACAGGCGGAATTGAAATTTCTGATTTTATCTCATATTTAAAAGCAGGTGCGGTTGCCGTAGGTATGGGTAAATCTTTTTATGCTAATGAAAAAAATTATTTGACCATAACTAAAAAAGCTGAATTAGCTACAGAAAAAATTAAAACATATATCAAAGAATCAACTACACCTAAAAGTTTTAAGTAGTAATACAAGCTTAAGTTATATCAAAGCTTGTAGCGATGACATAAGAAAAATGATGACCATAACCTCTGCTAACTCAAAAATACTTTTCAGATTATTCAATCGTGTTTAGTTTAATAAACTAAACTAATCTCTGAAAAGAGTAATCTGAAATTTAGTTGATAATCAGTATAAAAATTTACATAATTGACTGAAAGCTAAAAAAGAAGTTTAATAGTTACAAATGACTTGTTATTAAAAATAAATTAAATGTAGTAAATATATAGATTTGTTAAATCGAATGAAAAGGTAGAAATATATGAGTGATAGTATAGATATAATATCTATAGGAGAATGCTTAATAGAGCTTTCTACAAATAAAAGTTTGACTTATGCGGAAACATTCACCAAAGGTTATGGTGGTGATACTCTAAGTACAGTTATTGCGGCAGCAAGGTTAGGGTCCAAAGCAGGTTTTATTACAAAAGTTGGAAATGATTCATTTAGAGATTATTTATTAGATTCCTGGCAATCGGAAAATATAGATATTAGCTATGTAAAACTGGTTGAGGGATATAACGGCCTTTATTTTATTGCAAAACAAGAAGAGTCTAAAAAAGAATTTGCTTATTACAGAAAAAAAAGTTCAACAACAACTCTTTCTGTAGATGATATACCGGAAGACTATATAGGACGAGCCTCAATAATTTATTCCACCGGTATGACTCAATCTATTTCTACTTCTGCACAAAATGCGGTAAAAAAAGCATTTGCAATTGCTAAGGAAAAACAAACAACCGTGGCTTATGACCCTAACTATAGAGCAAGGTTATTAAGCGTAGAAGAAGCTAAAGAATTTATTGAAGAAGTAATAGACTATGTTGATATTCTATTATTAAGCTCAGAGCACGATTCAGGTAAAATATATGGATTGACATCGCCGGATAAAGTTATTAAATATTTTTGGGATCAAGGTGTAAGCACTGTTTGTGTAAAATTGGGTAAAAATGGTAGTGCTATAGGTTATAACGGAGAAGTACAATACTTTTCACCTTATACGGAAAATATTGTAGATACAACTGGAGCCGGTGATACTTATAATGGTGCATTTTTACATGGAATAGCCTCCGGGTTTACTCCTTTTGAGGCTGCTAAATTTGCTTCAGTAGCTGCAGGATTACAGTCTCAAGGATATGGAGCTATAGATTCAATTCCTTATAGAGAACAGGTATACGCTGAGTTTAAGAAGTGTGAAGTATAAAAAGCTCTTTTTTTTTTAACTTTTATAACTCTTATTAAAACTTTATTTTTATTAATAGAAATTTTTATATGAATTTTTATTAATAAATTTTGTTGGTGCTAAAAGCCTTTTTATTTTAGTTTTTTCAAAGTTTTTTGTTTTTCATAAAAAGATTTTTGTTTTTTAAAACTTCCTTTTTTAAAAAAAACGTGTATTATTTAAAATAGGAATTCAAACTAAAGTATGAGGTCTATATGCTTAAATATCACATTTGTTAAAGTATTTGTAAAATACTATTTTAAATTGATTAAAATTTTATTTAAAAAAGAATGCACTAATTATATACTTTAATTTTTTAACTTAAAATAAGTAAGTAACTAAGTATTTTAGAGTTAATAATAATCTTTAGAAAGCTAAAATAATGGCATTTAATTTTATCAAGCAAAAACCGAAAGAGTCATTAGGCATTGAGATTTGCTCTCAAGGACTTTTTGCTTCTTTAATTACAGTAGAAAAAAATGATTTGATATTAAAAAAACATGCTTTTGAACCTTTTGACGGTCAAATAATTCAAAATAACTCAATAACTAACCCTGAAGGCTTTTATAAAGTCTTACAAAAAATGATTGTTAAAAATAATTTGTTATCTAAAAATGTTAATGTATCCCTTTTTAGTTCCTGTGTTTTTATTAAAACAGTAAGTTTGCCTAATATGCCTGATAATGAAATCAGGACAGTTATTATCCAAGATGCTTCCAAATATTTGCCGTTTCCTATTGAAGAAGCTAATGTTGATTTTGAAATATTAGAAGCTACTAACAGTAGAGACATAGACGTTGTTATAGCAGCATTGCCCAAAAATATGGCAAGTATAATAACTACTGCATTTAATAAGTTAGGCTTAAAGATTAATTCCATAGATATCTCTCCTTTTTCTGTATTAAAAGCTTATGCTAATTCAGATATTATAGATGATTCTGATCAGGTAGATATGTCTGTTTTAATTAAGCAGGAAACTACTGATATTAATATTATAAGTAAAGGTATGCCTGTATTTTCTAACAGTATAAATGTTGGCAAAGGGCATATGGTAGATGCCATAGTTGCAGGTTTAGGCATAGATAGTGAAGAAGCTGCAAAAAGTCTTTCTGAAACCGTATTGACTATACCGGGTGTTAACATGACATCGGATAATCAAGCAGCCAGTAAGGCATCTAGTCTTGTAAGGAATGTTTTTAACAATATTGCATCTGAAGTTCAAAAGACAATAGAGTTTTATGCTTCAAGAAACAATAGTTTTTCCGGAGTTAGAAGAATTATACTAAGTGGTTCCGGTGTTTGTATTCCAAATGTTGACCAATATTTAAATAATCGATTAAAAGTGGAAGTTGTTATATGTAATCCTTTAAAAAATATTATGCACAATATAAGTAAATCTGAAAATGTTAATTTGGTAGCTTTAACTCCCAGTATTGGTGTTTCCTTGAAAGGGCTGGAACATTGAGAACGATAAATATTAATCTTTTATATTCTATTGAAGATAAACAGATAAAGAAAAGAAAGTCAGATAGTGATGCGGTTCCTATTGATTCTAGGACAAAGCTTATTTCTTTAATTCTTTTAGGTTCAGGCTTTGCTCTGTTTTCTTCCAGCTTGCTTGTGTTCGTTCTTTTGAACAATGGTGTTAAAGATAAAGAGCGCAATATAGTCAGCTTAAAAGGTGATAATAAAAAGTTAAAAAATGAAGAAAATGATTTAAAAAAATATAGTACTGCATTAAAAGATGAAAAAAATATTTTGGAGTTGAAAAAGATAGGACTAAAAAAAGTTAAGGACAAGTTTATACCTTGGACTGCCGTTTTTAGTGACTTAACACATACCTTGCCAAGAAATGTTGCACTGAGCAATATTTCTAAAAAGTCAAAAACAAAAGGTCCTACTTTACTCGAAGTTACAGGTAAGATTTTTATTAAAGACGAGAAAAAGAATAACACCTTTGAAGTTATATCATACTTGATTTTAAATATTAATAATAAAATGATAAATGATTCTTTATTAACAAATGCCCATATTAATTCAATTAGTTTTAACGAAGAAGAAAAAAGTTACACTTTTAGTATAGCGGTTAATGTTTTGAAACCCAAAACAAAAGAAGTAATAGATGTTAATTTAAAAAATAAAAAAGAAAATAAGGTAGGAAAATGAATAAAAACATCGTAATATCATTAAGTTCAATACCTATTTTATTAACTATACTCTTTTGTATTTTTATGGTTTTTCCCACCTGGGGAAAGCTTAATAAAACGAGTAAGACATTAAAAACAGAGGAAAACGTTAATAAAAAATTAATAGTAAGCATTAAAAAATTAAAAAAGAACAAAAAGCTAACAGAAGAAATAAATAAATTAAAAAATGAATTAAGAAATATAAATTATGAAGTGCCCCGCAAAAGAGAACAGGCTGTCCTGCTTGTGGATTTAGAAAAGTTTGCAAATGAGTCAAAAGTTAAGATAACTGCTCTTGAATCAAAAAGAACAAAAGTTGAAAACATTGAAAAAGAGTCAGAAAAGGAAGCTAAAAAGAAAAAAAGCAGAAGAGCCAGAAAGAAAAAAGGAAATACAAAAACAAGAATTCAATTGGAATCAATTTTTTATAACTTAAAGCTCACAGGAACTTATCCTAATATAGTTAACTTTATTGACCATTTAGAAAATTATCAAAGGAAATCTAACATAAACTCAATCGACCTTTTAATTTGTGAAGATAAAAATACTCCAAATTTAGATAACCCTAAGGTTAACTTAGATATTGTTTTTGAAAACTATAAATTTGTAAAAAACAAAATACCTGATCCTAAAAAGAAGAAGAAGAAAAAAAAGAAGAAGAAAAAATAAAAAATTTTAATCTTGTATTCAAAGACAAAAGGATTAAAAAATGAAAGAAGAAAAAAAACTGCTGGACAACTCAAAAACAGATTATAAAGAGTCCAATGAAGAAAATTCAAAAAAATATATAATAATAGTTATCTTTATTCTTTTGTGTGCCTGTACTTATTATTATTACTACAGTTTTTCAAAGCCTGCTAAAGAAAAAGAAACAAAAAAGCCTGATAAACAAGAAAAAGTTGTTAAAAAACAATCTAAGAAATCTCAAAATGATAAAAAAGCCAAGAATGGTCAAAAAGATAAAAATAATAATAATAAAATTAATAAAAAAATTCAAAATAAAGTAAAAAAACAAATAATCCCTAAATCTAAAAAAGTCGAAGTTGTCGAAAAAAAAGTAAAAGAACCTACTTCAAGATACGATATTAAAAAAACAGAAATAAAACCTTTTGATAAAATGCTGTTAGCTAATATGGCTTTTAATTCTATAGGAAAGGTAAATCCCTTTTCTTTAAAAAAAATGTATTTTAAAACTAAATTTGATAAAGAATTGCCAAATCCTCCCAAGATTTCTGACAACACTAGCGATGTACCAAAAAAGAAACGAAAAATAATTGTTTTAAAAGGTTTTATGGATGATGAAGTAATTGTAAGCATTTATGGAATGGTTCGATCATTAAAAGTTAATGATGCATTTAGAGGATTTAAAGCTTTAAAAATAGATTCGGAAAATTTAGTTGCTGAATTTGAAAAAGATGGAAAAATTATTACCCGAAGTCTAGAAAGTCTTGCTAGTATTACTGATTCAAAAGAAATAAGAATAATTGATTAAAAAAGAAGCATATAGAGGTGTCTATGAAATTTTCCAAATTTAAAAAATTATTAATTTTTTACTTGATGGTTTGTATAGCGATAATACATAGCCAAGCCCAGTCTTTTGCAAGAAATAATGCGTCGGCAGAGCCAGCTAAGAACTTTAAACATGATGTATCAGCTGTGTATAATAAAGACGCTCAAACTTTGCAAAATTACCTTAAAGTTTTAAGAGAACAACAAAAAGACAGTAAAAGTAGTGCTTTGGAAAAATTTAGTATACAACAAGACCCTATTAGTTTAGATGATAACTTTAATTATTTTCCTAAGCATTTAAAAATTAGAAATTTATCATTAACCGATTGTGATATCTCTAAAGTTTTAATGATAATAGCCAAAAGAGCCGGAAAAAATATTGTTCTTGATAAAAGCGTAAAAGGCACTATTTCTCTTGAATTAAATAATGTTAGCTTAAATGAAATCATGCAAATAGTTTTAACTAGTGAAGAATTAGAAGCAAGAGTTTCCGGCAATACTATTTTTATTGCATCTCGCTCGGCTATGACTAAAAAAGGCTTAAACAGAAAGCATATTAAAGCTTTTAAGTTAAACAACTCAAATTGTATTGAAGTTGCTCAAATTTTAGAAGCAAGCATCTTTAACAGAGGTTATAAAGTAAAAGAAGATGGCGGAGTTGGAGATACCGGAGCTTTAATGCAAATGTCGCCTCTTCCTGCCGCGCCCGGTGCAACTACTCCTCAGATGCCAGCATCCCCTGGAGTGCAAAGTGAACTGGTTGACAAAAAAGTTATAAAAGGTCGTGTAGAAAAGCTTAAAGCAGGCGTTGGCTTTGGTGATGCCAGCTCCTTAGCCAGTGAAATAAAAATACAGGAAGTAACTAATCAAACTGAAGATATTGAAATTGATAATAATGATGGCGGAGCTATTGTAATACCTGACACCAGAACTAATTCTGTTTTAGTAGCAGGCTTAAAAAAAGACATAGCTATAGCAGAACAAACAATAGAGTATCTGGATAAGCCTTTACCTCAGATTTCACTTGAAGTTTCTTTAATTGAGATTAACAAGAATGATTTAAGAGACAGAGAGTTTCCTTTTAGTTATCAAAACGGTCCTTTTGCTTTTTCTTTAGTTTATAACGATGATCAAGGAAATAACGGCTCGTTTTTTAACTTGGACAAAGGTGCTCACCTGGCAGAAAATTATGTTACTCAAGGACATATCCTTTCAAACAATGCTTTTCCTAATCCTGTTCCTACGGCTAGCAGTTTTAAGTACTTAATAGAAAATAATAGAGCTAAATTGCTTGCTAATCCAACAATATTAGCACTGGACGGAAGTGAATCCATAGTAAAAATAACAGATGAAATTATTGGTAAATATGAAATAACAATAACTCAAACCGGTATTACTCAATCCGTAGAGAAAGAAGATGTTGGTATTGTTTTAAATATATTGCCTAAAGTTGGTAAAAATGGCTTTGTAACAATGAGAATAAGACCTTCCATTACTATCCCTACAGAGAATGTTGATTTAACAAATGGCGGTTTTATTACATTGATTCAAACCAGAGAAGTTATATTGCAAGATGCCAGAGTAAAGGCAGGTCAGACTTTAGCTATTGCCGGACTGATTAGGGATGCGGATACAGAAGTTGTACGAAAAGTTCCTCTTGTTAGTGATTTACCTGTTTTCGGATCTTTGTTTAAAAGTAAAAATCTGACTAAAGAGAAAACAGAGTTAATAATATTAATTACTCCTAAACTAGTAGATGATAAAAGTGTTTCTTAAAATATAAATTAATAAAAAATAATAGACTTTAAAACGGGCGTAAAAAGCCCGTTTTTTGATGATTGAACTATCAGAGCTTGATATACTAATGTTTATTTCTTTATTATGATAAACTATAGAAGAAGAAACAATAAAAATTAAGGGCGAGCTAGTTTTTATTTTACTCATCAATTGTAGCTATTAAATATAATTCGACAGAAATCAAGCCCAAAAAAGAACCTCTCCCTTGCTAGGGGGTAGATAAAATATAATGTACCTTGTGGAGAGAGAACATGAGACTGAAAGATATATATCAAAAAAGTAAAAAACCTGCGATCTCTTTTGAAATTTTTCCCCCAAAAGGAGAAAGAGTTGAAGAAAAAATAGATGCGTTATTTGAAGAATTAACGATTTTATCTAAATTTAAACCTTCTTATATCTCTGTAACTTACGGTGCAGGGGGAAGTACCAGACAAAAAACTTTAGAATTAGTAAAAAGAATAAAAAAAGACTTGAATGTATGTCCTATTCCTCATTTTACGTGTGTTGGACTTTCCAGACCAGAAATATCAAGTTACTTAAAAAACATTCAAGAACTAGGTATTAATAATATACTTGCTCTACGAGGCGATCCGCCTAAGGGTGAAGAAAAATTTATTAAACCAAAAGATGGCTTTGGTTATGCCAATGAATTGGTTGAATATATAAAATCTAGTACAAACCTTAATATTGCGGTGGCTGGATATCCTGAAAAGCATCAGGAGTGTACTTGTTTAGATGAAGATATTTTAAATTTAAAAAGAAAAGTAAATGCCGGGGCTAGTGTTATTCTTACTCAATTATTTTATGATAATAAATTCTTTTTTGAATATTTAGAAAAAACAAAGCAAGCTGGCATTGATATACCTATTGTACCCGGAATTCTACCAATAAGCAGTTATAAACAAATTGAAAGAATTATTTCTCTTTCCGGGTGCAAAGTACCTGATTCTTTAATGGAAAAATTGGAAAAATATAAAGATAATAAAGATGATATTAAAAAGATTGGTGCTGAATATGCTGTTAAACAATGTAGTGAATTAATTGACAGTAAAGCTCCCGGATTGCATATTTATACATTAAACAAGTCCGAGGCTACTTCTGTTATTTTAGATGCATTGAATCTATAGGTTTCCGCACCTCTTCGACAAAAGGCTAAATTCTCAAACTCCCTAATAAAAAACAGTTATTTTTAAAAAATATTAAAAATTGGTGATGGTCATCACCTTTCTTAATGTCTCCGCTGTAAGCTTTTGATATAACTTGAGTTTACTTGTAAGCATCAGTACTCAGCTGACCAATACCTAAAAATTAAGTAAAATATTTTTAATTTAAAACAAAAAAACGGTTTTAGTAAAATAATTTTTGTGAAAAAATCTAAATATCAGTAAAGAGTAGTTTACATTAGGGAGAAGGTTAAGGGAAAAGTAATGGAAATAAATAAGATCAAACAAACAGATCCTGAAATAGCAGCTCTTATCTTAAAAGAGCTGGAACGACAACAAAATACAATTGAGCTTATTGCAAGCGAAAACTTTACATCAAAAGCGATAATGGCAGCAATGGGTACTGTGTTGACAAATAAATATGCCGAAGGCAAGCCTCATAAACGCTATTATAACGGTTGTGAAGTTGTTGACGAAATAGAGATAATAGCTCAAGAAAGAGCAAAAAAGTTATTCGGAGCCAATCATGCCAATGTTCAGCCTCATAGCGGTGCTCAAGCTAATATGGCAGTATTTTTGTATGTTTTAAAGGCAGGCGATAAAATTTTAGGAATGGATTTATCCAATGGCGGACACTTAACTCACGGTTCACCCGTTAATTTTAGCGGATTGTATTTTGACGTGGTAAGCTACAAGCTTAATGAGCAAGGTTATATTGATTACGATAACGTTGAAAAACTGGCACTTGAGCATAAGCCAAAGCTTATTATCTGCGGAGCCAGTAACTATCCAAGAATTATAGACTTTAAAAGGTTTAGAGAAATAGCTGATAAAGTTGGTGCTTATTTATTGGCAGATATTGCCCATATTGCAGGTTTGGTAGCAACAGGACTTCATCCTTCACCTGTAGGGCAGGCGCATTTTGTAACAACTACAACCCATAAAACCTTAAGAGGTCCAAGAGGCGGTTTGATCCTATGTGATACGGAACACGCGTTGGGAATTGATAAAGCTGTATTTCCCGGAACTCAAGGCGGGCCTTTAGAACACGTAATTGCCGCAAAAGCAGTAGCATTTGGCGAGGCACTAAAGCCGGATTTTAAGGATTATTGCCAAAGGGTTATTGATAATGCTAAAGCTTTAGCTGATTCACTTATTGAAAACGATTTGAATGTTGTAAGCAACGGTACGGATAATCATTTGATGACATTAGATCTCAGAAGGTTAGATCAAACAGGGAAAAAAATAAGTGATGTCCTTGAAGAAGTAAATATAACAGCAAATAAGAACACTGTTCCTGATGATCCTAAAGGTCCTTTTGTGACAAGTGGTGTAAGATTAGGTACACCTGCAATTACAACCAGAGGTTTTAATACAGAAGATATGAAAATTGTAGGTAAAATAATCGCTGAAACCGCTAAAAATCCTGATGACAAAATAAAACTACAAGAGCTAAAACAAATGTCGCTGAAATTAACGAAAAAATACCCATTGTATCCTGACATTGTTTAATGTAATAATAAACACTGAAGTATAAAATACATAAAAAACAGGTGATATTTATCACCTGTAAAGTTTGGAGGGTATACGCAATTATTAGTTATATGCAGCCTCATATGACAGGTTTTATCCTGACGTTTGTGTTAGCAGTAATTTTAGTTCCTTTAGTCAGAAAACTATGTTTTAAAAAGGGGCTGGTTGATGTACCTAACAACAGAAAAATTCATAAAAAACCAATTCCAAGACTGGGGGGCGTTGCAATTTGGATATCTTCAATTGTTGCCTTACTTTGGTTTATATTTACAACAGACTTTATAGATTTTGCTCATGGTTTCTGGGGAATCATTGTAGGCGGTTCATTAATGTTTTTCCTGGGTATAGTTGATGATGTCAAAAACCTTAGCGCATGTACCAAGCTATATGCACAAATTTGTATTACAATATTGGCTTTTTTGCTTGGTGTAAAAATAGAAGCTTTATATAATCCTATAAATGCCCAGGTTGTGGCTTTAGGTGCTTTAAGCTTTCCTTTAACGTTATTATGGTTAATAGGTATTACAAATGCAGTAAATTTTATAGACGGTGTCGACGGTTTAGCTGGTGGCATAACAACAATAAGCGCAGTAACACTCGGTGTAGTGGCTTTTTATACAGGCCAACCGGACAGTGCCTTTATTGCGGCATTGCTGGCAGGTTCAATGATGGGATTCTTAGTCTATAATTTTTATCCGGCTAAAATTTTTATGGGAGATTCCGGTTCTTTGTTTTCAGGATTTTTGCTGGCTGCATTGTCAGTAACAGGTGTTCTGAAAACAGTTACCGTAACAATTTTAATGCCTATATTAATATTAGCAGTGCCGATTTTAGATATTTCTTATTCAACTTTCAGAAGGCTTTACAAAGGCAAGAATCCTTTTAAAGCAGACTCTGAGCATATTCATCATAAACTTTTAAAAGCAGGATTTTCTCAAAATCAAACGGTATTAACGCTTTATACAATATGTATCGGTGCGGGTTCTATAGCACTAATTGATAAAGGCAGCAATGAATACAGAGCTTATGCGATGCTTGTTGTTAGTATTTTGTCAATAATGCTGCTACTCGCAAGAATATCAACGTGGAAAAAATTTATTAAAAAGCTGTACACAATAAAAATGAAATATTAAAATAATAAAAAAACTGAGTGGGGAAGGGTAAAATGCAATTTTTCTTTGTTTCGGAAGACGTAAATATTGACTTATACATACAAGGAACAAATTCAACTGCAATCAGAGAAAAGTATAAATTTAAGCTAAGCGCGCCGTCTCAACAAGAAAAAGAGACCGGTGAATTTAAATTGCATAATATATACCTGTCAAATGTTATTCATTCCATAATAAACAAAGAATTGCTTGCTCAAGGCAAGGAAAATCCTATTGGTATTTATGCTGATGCAGCGGCTGATCAAATTATGGCCCATCCCAAGTTCCCTGAAAATATCGGTGCTTTTGACGGGCAGAAAATTAAACTAACTGATTTTAAAGAAAAAATTACACCTTTATTAGATAAAAAAGAAGTAAGAATAGCATTATTTTTAAGCTCCGCACTGGGAGACCTGTTAAGAGCCTGCCGTGTTATAGAAATTTATCATGGTAAATTATCGGGTTATTTTGATAAAGTAACTTTTGACGTGTTTTTGGATGATTCGGAAAACTATAAGTATATATTAGAGCAATCTTATTATATTAATAAAATATGCCAGCTACCTATTTCTTTAAAAGAGTTTTTTAATAACTATGATGCTTATGTTGAGCTAAATGAAATGCTGCACGATTATAATATACAGGATAATATTGATACGCCTATTATAGATATATTTTTGCAAGGAGTTAATATAGACAGCTCAAGCATTCCTGATAGTGAAAAAAGAAATTTTATAAAAATCAGCCCAAAAGCAAAAAAAGAACTGGGAATGTTGGTAAGCTCTTTAAAATCTTGCGGGAGAAGGCTTTTGCTGTTTAATCCGTTGTCTTCAAATCCTATTAGAAATATTCCTCAAGACTTTGTGAATAAAATAATTGATGAAGTAATCGAAAAATCTGATTATCAAGTTATATCTTTCTCTAAAATAAATTATAACCACGAACGTTTTATTGATTTAGGAAAATATACAAAGAATACAGATAATTTTCTTTATTTATTATCGGAAATGGATGCAATAATAACGGTTGACACCTCGGTTTATCACATAGCAGATGCCTTTAATATTCCAGCTTATGTAATATTTGCAACTTTATTGCCTCAAAGCCGTTGTAAATATTATCCGTTAGTAGGGGGAATAAATATAGGCTCCGAAAAGTTGCGAGGTAAATTTGTCAGTAAAGACGCCGCTGACATTGAAGAGTTAAACCGTGTTTATGATAAAAATATTGATATAAGCTTAATTTTAAGAAAATTAAAAGCTTTAGAAAAAGAAAAATTAAATAACTTGCAACAAAGAATTAATTGTCCGGTTTGTAGTAGTCCTAATTCTTCTGAACTGACGGACAGGTTAAAAGAGTTTAAATATATAACCTGTAGTAATTGCGAAACAGAATTTTGTATTAATTTAAAAGATATTAATATTGAATTAAATCAATTATATGATAGTACTACCAGATATAAAAAAGTTTTAGAGTTTTTAAAACTAAAGCCAAACAAAACTAATTTATTAGAAATAGGCTGTAAAACAGATTATTTTATTAAAAATGTTAAAATTTTGGGCTATAATGCATACGGATTGGTGTTAACTCCCGGTAGGGGCTTGAAATTTAATGAAGATAATATTCAACAGATTGATTCTTTGAAATATTCAATTCCAAAGAATTATCCGGAAAAATACGGAGTAATTGCAACATTAAATTTGGAAAATTATACGGAAAATATTAATTCTCTTATAAATTGCATAAAAAATAATTTAGAAAATAATGGAATATGGATAATAGTAACACCTAACAAAGACAGATTGCATTATAAATTAGGCAATCTGAATCCTAATAATCATAAAGGCGTTGATTTTTCTGATTTAGCTCCTGATTCTTTATTGCGCTTTTCTCCCAAAAGTCATGGTATTCTATTAAAACAGGCGGGTTTTAATAGAATATATCAAGGTTCAGAGGGGATTTTATCCGAGCATATGAGCAATTGGCTGGGAGATCCTAAGGTTATAAAAATCAAACATAATGGTAAAAATTTAAAATTTAATCAAAATCAAGTAAAAAATAATATTTATGATTACACTGCACCGTTATTACCGGCTTTGGAAAATAGTGGAAACTATATAATAACAATAGCTCAATTTACTGTTAATCCAGAAAAACGCTACCAGAGCAATATACAGCTTGTGTCAAATCATTTATTCGGTATGTAAGTAGATAATTTTAATAAACTTTTTGTTCCTGCTCTATTCCTGTAACAGTTATTCTATAGTCACTATATTCGGCTTTTAAGAGGCTTTTTAAAACAAAAATTTCAACAAAAATACTCGCTATACCTATCATAATAATTGCTAATACAGCTAAAATAATTAAAATTATATTAGCAATTGACGATATATTTTGTACTATACCTGTAATGGCAATTATACCTGCTGCTAATATGGCTAAAGCAATTATAAACAAAACAAGAACCCCTAACATTACAAAAAATGTTTTCCACAAATAACTCCAATAAAAATGTATTGCCATGCCGTAAGAAACTTCTTTTACCTCTTCATTGGTTTCTTTATCAAGAACAGATATTTTAAAGTTATCATATGGCTGTTTTAAAAGTTTTTTTATAACTAAAATACTAATACTTATTGAAGCAATCCAACCAAATATATCAATAAGTATATCTGAAGTTTTTTCCGATATTTCAATAAAATTACCCAGGCAAAAGAGAATTACCCATATAAATAAACAAGCTAAAGTATAAAATAAAACATGTCGCCAAGTATAACTCCACCAAAAGCGCAAAGCCATCACTTTTGTAACATCTATTTCTTTCATTTTTATCCTTTTCTTTCTAATAAATCGAGTTACTACTAATAAATTAATAGTAATTCGATTTAAATTTCGCTAAAAATTTTTTAATAAACAATTTGATCGTTTTCTAATACAGTTATTCTATAATCACTATAGTCTGCTTTTAAAAGGCTTTTTAAAATAAAAATCTGAATAAAAACAGCTGCTACAAGTATGAACAGATAACATAAAATAAATATCATTGCACCCGCAGGACTATTTATTGACATATTTGTATTTGCAGAAAGTATTCCCATTATTATACCCATAAAAATTCCAACTATAACCACAACCCCTAACATACACAAAAAAGTTTTCCAAAAAAAGCTCCAGCAGAAGTGAATTGCCATTGCGTAAGAAACTTCTTTTACTTCTTGATTACTATCTTTATCAATAACAGCTATTTTAAATTTACTATACTTCTGTCTTAAAATACTTTTAACAACGAGAATAGTAATAGTTAAACCAATCATAAGTCCTAATAAAGTTTGAACCATAGTTTGCAGTTCTATAGGCAATCCAATCATAGAAGCCACAAAAGCTGAAATCAGCCCCAGCAAAAAGCCTGCTATTAGAGCAAATAAATTACTTCTCCAAGTCCAACTCCACCAAAATCTAAAGGCAATCATTTTAGTTACGTCTATTTCCCTCATTTTTCAAATCCTTTCTATAAAAAATACTCATATTATAGTGTTTTATAAAATAAAAGCTTTTAACACCTCTTAAAATATGAATTAAATAAAATATTTAATTTTTAATTGCATTACTTTTAAAGTATTTTTGAAGAAGTATATTAGTTTTTATCTGATTAAAAAATCTGAAAAGTATTTTTGAATTAGTATAATAGCATTTTCAAATAAAGTTTTATCTTCCCAAAACTCAGGCTTTGAAATAAAAGGATAAACCAGCTTTCTTGCAAAACTGCCAAAAGCAATGCCATGAAAGTCAATATCGCACAGCCTGGCAAGCTGGATGGTTTTTAAGTTAGTACCGCCGCTGAGCATAATATAAGCAGGTAAATTAAATTCATTAACAACATCAGCAAGCGCGATAGTTTGCAAAGACGAATTAAAGTTTTCTGCTCCGGAATTCATAGACTTGCCGTCTACCTGAATAATACACCTAAAAGGACTTTTTAATACAATAATATGGTTTAATAATTTTTTTAAGTTAGTATCAGAGATATATTTTCTGTTTATACTTATGCTTAATAAGCCGTCAAAATTATTACTTAAATATTCCCAGCATTTAATTATTTTTTCACTGTTGTCAATAGCGGCATGTAGCTCAATACAGCTAATATTATCTTTAACTAAACGTGCAAGATGGCTTGATTCATAGTATTCAAGCCCTATAGCATCATTAGCGCATTTATCAGAACACTTAGCGCAACCAATACAATTATCTTTGTCTACTTGTAAAATATCATGGCTCTTAATAATAGCACTTTGCAAACATGCCGATATGCATTCATTGCAGCCTATACAATTTTTTTTATTAATAAAAGCTTTTCTAAAATGTACATCACCCTTTAGCCCTATGCTGCAACATAAATGATAATTATGCAATTTGTGCTTAGATATAACTTTTGCCAGGCCATTGTTAGCTGCTTTTATAACATCCTTATCCGATGATATATCAAAAAATTTAACGCCTGCTTTAGCGTAAACAGCAATAAGCTTTTCAATTTCATCAAGATTTTTATTACCTGCACCGCAGACGATTTTTATACAATTTTTATTTTCTAAAGATTTTATAAGACTTTCCATTTATAAAGAAATTCCATTTTTAAGAGCCAATAAGTACCCGGCAACTTCGTAGTAATTACTTACCTCAATTACATAATCCTCTATCCCAAGCGACTTAGGAGTGAGGTTAAGTATGGTTTTATTTTCTTTTACAACAATTACGGGTATATTTTGTTCAATGGCGGACAAAACAGGAATACCGCCGCAACAACTATAAGGATAAACAACCGCCTTTAAGTCTTCTATGGTTATATCATCATATTTTATTTTATTAATATCAATTAATTTAGGGGCATTATACAAGCCTAATATAATACAAGGCAAGTAAGCAGGAACTATATACTCGGCAGCTGCGCGTGCATCAACTATTTGAGGCTGTATATTTAATTCTTGCTCGCTAAATGCAGGAGCATGCGCAACAGGTACATTAAATTCCTTTGTTAAGATATGAGAAATAACCGCCTCCACACCCCCAATGGGGTCAACACCCTGTCCGCCGGAATAGTTATTTTGTTCATTTTCAAGCTCGGGTATGTCAGGAAAAAATCCAACAACGGCAAGGGCTTCAGCACCTTTATTTGTTAAATTTTGACCGGCTTCCAGTAAAGTTTGAGCCTGTTTTATACATCCTGTAGAAATACCTGTAGATGAAATTTCAAAATTAACCCCTATTTCTTGCTCAGTTATGACATAGTCTGAAATTTGTATGCCATATAGTGACTTTATGGCATTTAATATATTTAAATGTACGTTTAATACCTTTTTAGGTATGGCTTTATCAAAAATAACTCCGATTTTATTATAATTAGACGGTCTCAGGGCTAGTTTTTTTTGAATGAATTGATCTATAGCATAGCCTTCCGTGTATAAAATATTAGAATTTATACCGGAAAAAAACGCACCGTTAATACTGTTAGGATTTGTTATAACCGGAGAAACCTTTGACAATAAATTAACAGCAGGGGATGCATCACCGGCAAACCCTCCTATAGATGCACCTATTCCTGTTGGTATAACACATAAGCTAATAAAAATTTTTTTATCCATAATTTTTTATTCTTTATATTGACTTAAAAATATTTGGTAGTGGTCATAAGAAAGGTGATGGCCATCACCAAATATTTTATTATACAAATAGAGTAATTCAAAACTTAAAACTTACAGAGATAAGCACGGTATAGATTAACAAAGAATTTAATACTTTATAAATATATCTATATAATTTAAAATGAATTTATATAACAACCTGAATCGGAGTAAAATAAGTGGACAATATTAATTCTGAAAAATTAATCAATCCGATATTTGATACTATCGGCTATATTCAGGTTTATACCGGCAACGGAAAGGGAAAAACAACAGCTTCATTAGGCCTGTCAATGAGAGCACTGGGCAGAGGCTGGAAAGTAATGCTTATAATGTTCGGCAAAGGCGGCGATGACTACGGAGAACTTTATTCCTTTAGGGAATTAAGTCCCAATATTAAAAAAAATTTGGATATACATCAGTTTGGACTCGATAGGATAGCCTGGGCAAATAATATTCAGAAAGAAGACTTAAAAGAAGCCGCAACAGGCTGGGACTTTGCCAAAAATGCAATAAACAGTCAGGATTATCAACTAATAATTCTGGATGAAATAAATATTATGATTGACCTTAAGCTTATTGCCCTGAAGGAAGTAACGTCAGTTTTAGACTCCAAACCCCAAAACGTTGAAATTGTACTCACCGGAAGAAATGCCCATCCTGAAATCATCAAAAGGGCTCACCTAGTCTCAGAGATACAACCCGTTAAACACTACTGGAACATAGGCCTTAATGCTCGCAAAGGTATAGAATATTAGGTATCTTACATATCTGTTTAATACTCTGTATTAAAGGCTCTGTCTCCTGCATCTCCCAGGCCGGGAATAATATATCCGTCCTGATTCAGGCTTTCATCAACGCATGCCGTAATTATTTCCACATTCGGATACTCCAGATGTACTTTATTAATACCCTCCGGTGCACATATAAGAGATATAAACTTAATATTATATTCTGGTATTTCTAAATCCTCAAATACCTTTAATGCAGCCATTGCAGAACCCCCGGTTGCAAGCATGGGGTCAAGTATATAAGCATAAGTATTTTTAGCCTTATCTACTTGCTTAGGCATATTATTATAATAAGTAACGGGCTTTAAGGTTTCCTCATCCCTAAATAAGCCTATATGGTGAATCCTTGCAGTAGGCAATATTTCACACGCCGCTTCGGAAAATACAAGCCCTGCCCGTAAAATCGGGGCAACAATTATTTCTATTGAATCCGGTATTGTCTCTACGCTTGCGGGCATCATTGGTGTTTGTACAATTTTTTTCTTTGTAGGTATATCCTCAGAAGCTTTTATAAAAAGGAATTCCGCGATTCTTTTTGTGCAGCTTCTAAACATTTCAGGGTTGGTTTGTACATTTCTTAATAAGCCCAGGTTATGTTTAACAATCGGATGATCACATATTGTTAATTTTTCGGGTAATACTACTTTTACACTCATAACGTCTCACTTCTTATCTTACTAGAATATTTGTTTATACAGGTCTTAAATTAAATTTAAGACCATAATCCCCTAATTTAAGCTACTACATCTACTAAAGAACCTTTTTGCTGATATTGTTGTCGGGTAAACGGATTAACGTTTTGTGTTATTCCAGCCAAGGCTCCACCTTTATTATGGGGGTCGTTGTTTGTGTTAGTCATTCCATTTGTGCTTTCTGACTGATGCAACTCTTGATTTGCTTTTTGTATAATACGATCAGCTTCTTGTGCCACTTTCATATCCTGAGCCGAAGGCTTTTCCGGCGCAAGTGCGGCTCGTTTTAATTGTTCTGCATTTTTTTTGTTTTTTTCCGGGTCTTGCTCTTCTTTTACTTTTAAGTCCACTTCTCCGTCTTTAACATACATTTTGCCGTCAGGACCTTGTGTATATTCATATTTCGCAGCAGAAACAGCCATATCTCCAGCTGCGTTTTTATGTGCTTGCTCGTGTTTCTTTACTTCTTCATCTCTTTCTTTTATTTTTTTCAGTTCTTCTTTTTCTTTATTGCTTAGATTTTCTTCTTCTGAAGCTGAGTTTTTTATTTTATGATCATCAGTCGCCTTTTCGTCTTGATTTTTATTTGTAGCTTTTTTTTCACTTTCCAACAACTGTTTACTTTCATCAGAAATCATCGCCTTGTCATTTATTTCCATATTATACGACGGCGATTTTTGGATATTTTCTGTGTTGCTTTCCTGTACTCTATTAGGCTGATGTATATAATTTATAAAAGATACAGAAGGAAAATCATTGCTGATTTGCATAAGAATTGACCTCTTTTGATGCATAATATCATAGCATATTTTTTGATTTTTATATACTGAACAAATATAAGGCAGGGCAAATTAATTCTAAGCAATACCTTTGGAGTTTAAAGCATAATCTATGTTACAACAGTTTATAAATCTTGCCTGAGAAATATTTTTTATTTTAT
>JANQHM010000164.1 GCA_028282645.1 Candidatus Gastranaerophilales bacterium | reverse complement strand
TTGTTTTAGCTGTGGGCTTGATGTTGCAAAAGCATAATATCTTGCTTGATTAACATCGTTTATTGCTTCTTTTATCTCATTTATAGGATTATTGACTATAAAAACAAAAGAAAAAATAAAATTAATAATAAGACAAATACATAATATTTTTATGCTTTTCTTTAAAAACTTTACCATATTTATTTTCTCCTTGTATTATTATTTTAACTTAAATACAAGGCTTGAAGGCTTAATATATTTTCGGTTTTTTGCTTTCTGGATTTTCTTGCAGAAAAAATGACTAAATAATTCTTAACAAAACTGTTGAATAACCAACTTATTCTTAATCAGATAATAAATGAGAGGCTTAAACAGATAGAAGATGCAAGCAGGCGGAACACTAGACCTTATCCAAGAAGACGTTCTCGGTATATTCGACCAAAGAGCCTTGATTTTAAATTTGATAATAATAATTCAGTTAGTAAGCTATTAAAAGAAATTAAGAATAAAAAGGAATATCATGAGCGAATTCTAAAGGAGGCTTTTAGTAGTGATAAAAATACGCTTTTAATACCTGAAAATGAAAAGGAGTATAGAGGCAAGCTTGATGAAGAAATCCTTAAAAGTTACTATGAATCTCAATTGATACACCCTCCTAACTCAGAAAACTTATGGGCATATTTAGCATTGCGTAGCGTAATAGATAGATTTATAAATTTCAAATTATCCTCTACCAGTACAAATTTAGCCAAAAAACAAAGAGGACTTGAACAAACAGATAACTTAATGCAAAAATCAATATATAACCTTGAGGATAAAAAGGAAGAAGAGGTCAACTTAAAATTTAATATAGATAATCAAGAGATAATTAGAAATTTAAAAATACCTAACTTTCTTGCAGAAAAAATGACAAAAGGTATGAAGGGCATTGTATTCTCTCCCAATAGTAAGCTTTCACAAATGGTTAAAAATTCTTCAAAATTTCAAGATATAGTAAAAAAATTGTATAATGGAGAAACGGTTAAAAGTACTAGCTTTGAACAAGAAGACTCAAGAGATCTTTTTGCTTCACTACATAATGTAACTATTTTAGAATCTCAAAAGACTATAGATAAGGGTTTTAAAGTTATATTATGCGATGTATATGATTTTGAAGAAATAAAAGAAGAAGAAAAAGGGTCTGAACTCACCCAGATGGATAAATTTAATAATGCTGCTTTTGAGCTTCAAAAAATGAGGTTTATAAAAAATTACTATATAATTTTACCTATTGAGTTCTCAAAAGAAGAGGTTAACGAAATTTTGAAATGATTAATTTTATAAATAGAAAAATTAAAAAAAGTAAAACAAAAAATGAATAACATGGCAATGTTATATATAAAGAAATAAATGAAAATCTTGCAAATACGTTATTAATATAGGAATTAATAATAGCACTTAATATATAATCTAATATTCCATTGAAGTAATTGTAGTTATTATAGTAATCTTTATAAGCTATTTTTATGAGCTTTTTATCTTTATTAAAAAAATATTTTAAACCATTATAATTACAAGTGATATTATT
>JANQHM010000250.1 GCA_028282645.1 Candidatus Gastranaerophilales bacterium | reverse complement strand
TCATAGCATATTTTTAAATTTTTTGCAGGCTCTTTAAATGTAAAAATGCTAATTTTGTAACATTGCTTAATGAAAAAAGTCTGCCGGATCTTTATATTCATGTAATTTTATGCCTCTTATAACAAAATACTCATTTTTTATTAACTGAATATTTTAGACGTAAATATTTTTTTTTGTTACTTAACTATTGCGGAATCCTAAAATTATACCCCTGAACAACAGGAAAACGCCTTCCATGCCCGAACGCTTTTGTGGTAACCTTTAGCCCCAGGCTGGATTGCCTTCTTTTGTATTCGTTCAGATTAATTTTTTTGATAATAGATTTAACCAGCTCCGCGTCATACTTTTGAGAAATAACTTCAAAAGTTTTGTACTCTTCCACATAGTCTTTTAAAATATCATCCAGTATGTCATAAGGCGGCAAGCTGTCCTGGTCTTTTTGGTCCGGCCTGAGCTCGGCAGAGGGTGCTTTGGTTATAATATTATCAGGTATGATCTTTTTGTCTTTATTGATAAATTTAGAAACCCTATAAACCATTGTCTTTGGAACATCAGAAAGTAAGGCAAGCCCGCCTGCCATGTCACCGTAAAGTGTACAGTAACCAACGGATAATTCTGATTTATTACCTGTACTTACCAGTAAATATCCGTAATTATTAGAGTACATCATTAATATGTTGCCTCTGATACGAGCTTGTAAATTTTCTTCGGCAAGATTCATTTGCAAACCTTGATCTTTTTGTACATTTTCTATAAAACTGTTAAATATATTGGCAATTGGTACTATCAGGCACTCTATTCCCAAATTTTTAGCAAGTTCTGTAGAATCGTTAACACTGCCTGTACTTGAATACATACTGGGCATTGTTATACCTAATACACTTTTACTGCCCAACGCATGAGCTGCAATTACAGCTGTTAAGGCTGAGTCAATCCCGCCTGACAAACCTATGATAACTTTTTTAAAACCCGATTTTTGGCAATAATCTTTAAGTCCTAACTTTAAGGCTTTTAGGATGCTTTCTTCTTCGCAGGATGAAACTTGTGTTATTTTTTTCTGTTTTTTATTTAAATCATAAATTAATAAATCTTCTTCAAAATCATTGGCCTGTGCCACTGTATTACCTTCAGGATCAATTATAAGGCTGGAACCGTCAAAAATCAGATCATCATTTCCTCCTATCTGATTAACATAGAATAAATGTGTTTTTTGTTTTTGACTGATTGATTTAAGTATATTGATTCTGTCTTGCGGTTTATTTAACCAAAATGGGGAGGCTGATAAATTAATAATCAAGTCTACATCATTGTTTTTTTCAATTTCTTCTACCGGGTTAAACTTATATAAAGGCCGTTCCCAATATCCTTTATCGTTCCATATATCTTCACAGATAGTTATTGCTATTTTTTTATTTAAAAATTCAATTATATTAACTTCTTTTCCCGGTTCAAAGTATCTTGTTTCATCAAATACATCATAAAAAGGCAAAAGGCATTTGTTATGAGTTGAAATTACCTGCTTGTTTGATATAAAAACAGCAGAGTTAAAGTATTTTTTGCCATATCCTTTTTTATTTATATCTATATAACCGCAAATAACAGCAATACTTTCTGCTGCGTCTTTTATTTTTTCCAAATAGTATAAATTATCTTCAATAAATGCGGGAAAATCTAATAAGTCTCTTGGGGGATAACCGGTAACAGATAGTTCCGGGAATATAATCAAGTCCGCACCGGAATCTTTAGCTTGGCTTATATTATCAATTATTTTTTTTGTATTATTTTCCAGGTCACCTACTTTTGTATTTATTTGAGCCAATGCTATTTTCATTTAGTTCTATTCCACCTTATTCTTTACTTATAATAATATTTTAATAAAAATAAATGTAAAAAAATGTAAAAAAAATGAATTTTTGTGTTTAAAAAGTCAAAAAAATGGGAATAAATCTATTAGTTGAGTTCTATGTTCTTCTCCTCTAATTCTTCCTAAAAAAATCTGCCACCTTTTATTAGGTGGCTTTCTTTTGTTTTAAATTTAATTCAGAGCCTGTATATTAGTCGCTGTTAACTGCAATGTCAAGTTTTTTCTCATCCAGCATATCTGCTTCAAACAATTCACCAATCGAGCATTCTAAAACGCGACATAACTTGTCCATATTATCATATGATGGCTGAGTTCTGCCATTCGCCCAAGAGTAAACAGTTTGCTGAGGTAAACCTAGTTCCTTTGCCAGCCTGTAGAGACTCCAACCTTTTTTCTTTCTTGCTATTTCTTTAATCTTGATTTTCAGTGTAATCACCTACTCTCTCAATTTTTCTTAACGTGTACCCTGATCTACGTTTACAAATGATATTGTAATCTGTTTTTATTTAATCAATAAAATGTAACTTAGTAGACATTTCTATATAATATTATACATGTATTGCAATTTTTTCGATACATTTATCATTAATATTCATTTCTTTGACTGATTAGAATTTTAATTATTGTTTTTAATAACATAAATCATTAAATTATTTTACAAGCTATTCAGGGTTTTGGCCAAAAATTTGTATAGTAGTTTATATATAGTAATTATTTATTACTGCTTACCAATTAATTTAAAAAAGTGCATGCTTTTTGTTGATTTTATAAAAAAAATTATTATTATTTATTAGGGTTACAGAGAAGTTTCTTTGATTATACTAGTTTTTCAGTATTGTTTTATAAAATATTAAACGATAAAATTATTTGTGTAAACTTGATGAGGATTTTTATATGAAAAAAATACTAACTGTTATTATCTGTTTATTATTGTTTTCTGGTACAGCCGTGGCAGAAAATATAAAAGGCAAATTAAAACAGGGGGTTTATAAATATAAAAACGGCAATTACATTGGCTGCATGCAAACGATGAGTGAAATTGTAAAAAAAGATCCGGCAAATACTTTAGCTCATTATTATTTGGCAATTTCTTACGTTCAAATTGGTCAAAAAGAAAAAGCTATAGAAGAATATAATAAAGTAATTACAATAAATCCCGGTTCTCAGTTGGCAACTTATGCACTGGCAGGTATTAAATATTTACAAAGTCTTCCGAGTACTTCAAATTATCTGCAAGATGAAGAAATAGAATTTATAGCTAATTCGAACACTGAAAAAGTTGATATTGATTATTATCAAAACAATAAAATATCAATAGATAAAGCCATACAAGAAGAAACCCCCATAAAAGCAAGTAAATATAAGCATAATAATGAAAGTAACAACTATTATTCAACAAATGCAAAGAACATGGAACAAAAACAGAGCAACACAAATGAAGCAAAAGTTACCGATAAAGAATTGGCTGATGCCCTAAGAGTTATTATAAAAGCATCCAGAGGATATAATGCAAATAGCAATATTAATCCTGAAATGCTCCAAATGAGCATGATGATGAATGCAATGGGTAACAACAACGGTATGTTTGGCGGAAACTCAATGATGGGGATGAATGGCGGCAATAACAATGCTTTTAATATGCTTCCTATGCTGATGATGTATCAAAATGGCAATGGTAACGGAAAAAAAATAGACCCGGAAATTATGAAAAACATTATAACGAGGTCAATGATGCCTGATATGTATTCTATGTTTGGTAGCAATGACAAAAAATAATAGACAAAGCTCAAAAAATTATTATAATCAGTCAAAAAAGAAGGCGAAAACCTTCTTTTTTGACTGGAAATGAATATAAAATTCATACCATTCTGGTAAAATAAATTCCTAAAACAAAATCAAAGGGTAAGTATTTCATAAAAAATATTAGAGATAGTTTTCAATACAAAAAGATAAAATAAAAAAAATTTACTTCCAATTTGCAAAATCAGGATGTTCTTCTGTAATACAGTGAGTACCTCCTGATTCGTATTTTAAAAGGCTGCTTATAAAGTTAATATTTTCTTTTGACTTGTCCGGAATTAAAGGTGAATTAGGCAATCCGCCCACAAAATAGAATTGTTTAACTTCAGGCACTTGTTTTTGGACTTCCTCTTGATAAAGTTTATTCAGGTTAATAAATTTGGATTCATCATAGCTGCTTTTATTAGTTATATAAACTAAATCACCATTTGGCCTTTGATGTATTATTGCATTCATAAAGTTTGTACTGGCATCACCAAATGTACCCGGAACTCTGATCAATTTAAAGCCTTGATCTTCAAGCTCTTTAATTACTTGCGCTTTTGGACTATATTTTTCACCTTTTTCTTTTTCATGTTGTAGTGTTTGATCCAAAAGAGCCTTGATATCTTGTTTTTCTTTTTGGGTTTTAGCATTTTGCATTGCTCTTTCCAGCATATTTTTAGAGCATTTTGGATCATTTACAAGCAGATAAGGATATTTTAATGGCCTGATTTCCATATCAATATGAAAGTCAGGCTGCGAAACAAAGTGTATATCCTGCTTTGGAATATTTAAGTCTTCTGAAATATAATTTTTTGCCATTTTAATATACTTTTGTTTATCCTTATTTAAATTTTTCAATACTTTTTTCGCCTTAAGGTAAACATTACCGTTTCTGATAAATTTTTCGCCTTTTAGTGCTTTTAAGTTAGAAAGAATCAAACCATAGTAAGGATTTCTGTCTTTTAAATTAACTTTAACATCACCTGTACTTGCTTCCAGTAAATAAGGAATATCTAAGTTTTGCTCTTCATAAGCTATTTTAAGAGCTGTATCATCCAAAGCATCACTTCCTATTAACGCATAGAATTCCCCGTTGTCTTTTTTTCCGATAAAGGTATTACCGCCGTCTATACGAGATCTCATTTTATAAAAATTGACACCCATACTATTAGCAAGCATTTCCGTTGTTTTATCTTCAGATTGTCTTATTACGGCATTCTCTGCGATTTCTTCCTCTCCGTTTTTGCATAATACCAGCTTGTTATCCTGACACCAAGGACTCATTTTTTTCTTCATTAAGTTTGCAACTTTTGTAATAGCCTCATTAGCATTTATAGTAACCTTGTTTCCTAAATGAAAAATGACTTCAAAACCTTCTCTTTTACCGATATTTTGCAGGTCCTTACCTATTGTTGAAACCTGAGGAGACACATCAATATCACCGTTTGTCGAAACAATAGAATCTGTATGTAAATATAGCCTTTTTAAAGGACATGCCGCATATCCCTTAAAGTTGGTATTTTGTTGTTTTAGCCGTGAGTTATTTTTATAAGGATTATCAAAATTATTTTTAATCATGCCTGGAAGTCACTTTCTGTACTACATCTGGAATTTATTTTGATATTTATGTACAAATAAACATAAATACTATAATTCAAGTTGATTTATTTTCAAGTCACTTATATAAAGATGAAACATAAAACAAATTGTGGAAAATAAACATATTATTAAAAAAAATTAAGGTATTTAAATATTTTATACACTTGTTTAAATAACTATTTTTTTATAAACTAGTATCGTGTTAGTTATATATATTAAAGAGTATTTTCATGTTTGATTTAAAAAAAGATTATAAAGTATTAAGTATAGACATTGCCGAAACAAGAACCGGTAAACCTATGGCAAAGTTAAACTTAAAATGCGCTGATTCTGAGAATATTTTAAATGCCGTCATTTGGCAAGAAGCCCTTAACAGTATTGATAAATCTATTTTAAAACCCGGAAATACGGTAAGAGTTTTTGATGGATCATATAATTCTCAATATAATAATTTTTCAATAAATGACATTCGCTTGATTAAAGAAGCAAAAAACGGACTTGATGAAAACGAAAGAAGAAGTTTTTTCAATCAAATTTTAGAAAACGTTGAAGAATTTCAGGATGAAAAGTTAAAGACGATAATTTTACAATTTTTATTTGAAAATGCCGATAAAATAAAAATTACTCCAGCTGCAACAAAAATTCATCATAACTATGTAGGTGGCTTGTTACAACATATTTGTGAATGTATTAATATAGCCAAGGCAAATATGGAGGTAATTGCCACAAAGATCAATCAGGATTTAGTGATAGCTGGCTGCATAATGCACGATATAGGAAAAATCTTTGAATATAATCTTAATGACGAGACATTTGCAATCACTAAAAATAAAAATTTCCAAAAAGTCTGGATAAATCATATACACTGGGGTTTTTGTTGGGCTAACAAAAATGACCTTAGCGAGCTGGCACATATAATTGCCTCTCATCATGGAACTCGAGAATGGCATGCTCTTGTAGAACCAATGACTAACGAAGCTGTATTAGTTCATCAAGTTGATATGATTTCATCTCGTTTGGGCTTAATTCAAGTTGACCAATTAGAATCAAATAATCAAATATTGTAGATTTATTATGTTTTTAGTTTTTTTTAGGCACTTTATTGTAACTATTAATATTCTTTTTTTGTAGTATTTCAATTTTATACTAAATGTCAATTATTTAAAAAATATAGATTTTTATATTTCACTATAAAAATCTACAATAAATATATTATTCACAAAAATTTTTTAAAATTTTTTTATGCAAATACCATACAAGAAAATGGTGATTTAAAAAATTATATCGTTATAATAAACAATATAAATATACTGGTGTACTATTGCGCGCAGTATTTGATTATTATAAAAAATCAGGAGAATATTAACTATGTACGACAGAACGCGAGTACAACAATTATATTCTAATACAGGAATGGGGCTTAATAGAGTTTATCAACAATTATCTACCGGTAACATAAATGGCATAAACACTGAAGATTTAGCAGAGCTTGATAATTTATCGTTATCTGATTTACCTTTTGTAGAGCTTATAAAAAATGAATTTTCTGCGGTTGATAGTAACAGCAATGGTAAAATCACTAAAGAAGAAATGGATAAGATGCTTTTGCAAATGCAAAACAACGGCTTAAGCTATCAACAACTTCAAATACTTGCGTCTCAATCTGTAAATAGCGTGGGCCTTATTAGTAAAGACTTATTAGAAAAAACTCTTCAGAATTTTGATAAAATTGATAAAAATAATGACGGCAAAATAAGTGACTCTGAGTTGAATACATATTTAATAGACAAAGAAATCAAAGAAAAGAAAGATAAGCTAACAGAATTTACTGCAAGCAGTATATCTGTATTTTATGCAGAAGCACCTTCTGCAACTGATGCTACGCAGAAATCTAAAGAAAATAATGATTAATTTTGGTAAAAAAATTGCTTTATTTATTTTATTATCAGCTGTATATCAAAATGCAGCTATTGCTTTGCCTTATTATGAAGCTGCTAAACAAGCTTATAATAATAAAAATTATGAGGTGGCCGAAGCTTACTTTAAGCAAGCTATAAAAGATAGTCCTGAAAATATAACTGCTCGTTATTATTATGCACAAATACTAATACAACAAGAGCAGCTGAAAAAAGCACAAGAAGAATATAAAAAAATTATTGAAATAGCCCCTTTCAGCGAAGCTGCAAAGCTATCTATAATGGGCATTGTTCAGGTGCAAGATTATATCGATAACAGGCATAGCAATTATCGGGTAAATTCTGATGGTAAAGTTAATTTAAACAATGCTTTAAAAGCGGAATTAATGAAGGGCATAGGCGATAATTATATAGAAGTCGCTGCAATGAAGGGGCAAATTACTCGTTGGAATGTAAACAAAATGCCGATAAATATTTTTTATGCCTATAATAAAAAAGATCCAACACATAAACCATTTTTTTTAGCCGCAGTTCAAAGGTCTTTTAACCTCTGGGCAAAGCATACAGAGGGCAAATTAAAAGTTAAAACTACTAATAAAAGAGATGAAGCTCAAGTTGTAATTATTTTTAAGTCAGGCATAGATAATAAAGCTCCGGCTGGAAAGAAAAAAAAGAAATTTATTAGCGGATTAACTACTCCCCACATAAAAAATGGTGTTTTAGAGTATTTTGATATTATGTTTAGCACATTAAAAATAGATGGTTCTCCTTATTTAGAGACAGAATTTTATGCAACGGCGCTGCATGAGGTAGGGCATGCTCTTGGTATTATGGGACATAGTTCTGTAAAGGGTGACATTATGTATCCTGTGGCACATAATGCAAAAGATTTTTCCTCTATAAAGCTATCAGAACGCGATATAAATACTATAAAACTTCTTTATAGAATGGATGCGGATATTTCTAACTTTGACAGTGATGAATTGGCAAAAAAAGATACTAAAAAGAATGATTTGGTTTTAGGAGATGAAGAAAACAGATTGAAAAGCAAACTTGAAGAAGCGAAACAATATGTCAAAACGGCTCCTGATCATGCCATAAGTTGGACAAGTTTAGGAACAGCCTTTTATTCTCTGAAAAAATTCCCTCAAGCCATTAAAAATTTTAAACGGGCATTGAATTTAGACCCTGATTTTACATCAGCAAGGGAACAACTGGCCCATACTTATCTGGTTTCAAAAGATATTATTAATGCTATTAGGCAATACGATATTTTGTCGAAAAAACATCCTAGAGAATTAAATTATTCCAAAAATTTAATAAAACTGTATATAAAGCAAAAAGACTATTTAAATGCAAAAGGTGCGGCAAATAAAACGATTAAGTCTAATCCCAATGCTTTAAAAGATGCGGAAATTATAAAATTTGTAGAAGAATTAAAAAAATATTAAAAAAGCAAACTTAATAAACAATTAACAATATCGATTAAACAGACTATTCAGTATTAACAAATAGCCATTTTTTTCATTCGATTATACCATTTGTTTTAAAATAATATATTCTAAATCTATATTTTTTGCTATAATAATATGTAAAGAAAATTTAATATTTTAATACTTTATTAGCAATTTTTTTATGTTTAGGTTTTTATAATAGTGGGTGATAAAAAATGCTTTTAGAAAAAAAGTTTTAAAATATTAACTCTTCTCAAATAAAAACTGGTAATGTGCTAACGGTGGGGTTCTGAAAAGAACCTATTTTTTTGCTCTTTTTTATTTATTTTCAGGGGAAAGGAAAATTAAGCAATACCTTTTAAAGCAATATACGCTGCTATCTTTGGATATGAATCTGCTCCACAGATCAGCTTGGTATTAACTCTCATAAAATAAACTTCGTTTAAGGATTCCTAAGCGGGTGTTAGCGCACCCCTGTCCTTATCTCTTATATTATTATATTTTACATCATAATGCACGCTTCAAAAGCATTTTTTATTTTTTTTTATTAAATAAAATAAAAGATAAAAACATATAGAATTTATAAATTAATAATAAAGTTTTATTTATGTTAAAATCAAACCTGAGGTAAGGACTAGGATCCTTTAACATCTCCCGAGAGAAACGACTTAAAATCGTGATATTCTAGCAAAGGAGGTGTTGCGGATGGATTTACAACTCGTCGTAAGTCAAGAAGAGTTAATAATCTTATTAATTTTCATTCTTGTCTTGTCACGTAAAAACGAGTTAGTTAAATTGCTAACCCGTTTAATTAAATAAAAATCGATTCGTTTAAGGATTCCTAAGCGGGTGTTAGCGCACCCCTGTCCTTATCTCTTATGTTATCATATTTTACTTCATAATGCACGCCTTTCAAAAGTAAGTATTTTTTATTTATGTTAAAATAAAATTTGGAGTAAGGACTAGGATTCCTTTAATCATTTCCTGAGAGATACGACTGAAAATCTTATCTTTCTCAGAAGGAGGTGATTTTAATGGAGTTTAAATTTACTATCGGTAAAACAGAACTTTTTATTGTACTTTTGATAATTCTAGTTTTGTTAAACAAAAAAGAACTAATACCGTTATTATTGATATTAGCTCTTTTCGATAAAATTTAAAATCTAAGGATTCCGAAAAGGGTGTTAGCGCACCCCTGTCCTTATTTTTTATATTATCATATTTTACATCATAATGCACGCTTTAAAAGCATTTTTTATTTTTTTATTAAATTTAAATAAAAGATAAAAACGTATAGAATTTATAAATTTAATAAATTAATAAAGTTTTATTTATGTTAAAATTAAACTTGAGGTAAGGACTAGGATCCTTTAATCATTTCCCGAGGGATACGACTGAAAATCTTATCTTTCTCGAAGGGAGGTGATTCGGATGAAAATTACTTTTGTCGCTAACAAGGCGGAATTATTAATAATTTTATTAATGCTTTTAGTTTTGTTAAATGATAAAGAGTTAATATTTCAGCAAATATTAACTCTCATCACAAAATTAATTTAATCTTTTAAAAAGGATTTCGAAAAGGGTGTTAGCGCACCCCTGTCCTTATTTTTTATATTATCATATTTTACATCATAATGCACGCCTTTCAAAAGTAAGTATTTTTTAAAATATGTAGTTCCGCCCAGTTATAAAACTGTTCCGCGATTACTTTTTGCTCTTTTTAGCCAGTTTAGCGAAATATCAAGAGGTTTCATATATTACAATCCATTTTTTATATCCGGGCACGTCTTCATATTTTGAAAGCGATTCAAGACTTTCCAGCAATATATCTACACTTTCATTTAACCCAATAAGGTTACGATAAATTTTCTTTCAGTATTGCATCCAATATTTTATCTATAATATTTTTAGCTTAGTACCCCGGTATTTTTAAGCGTAATTGCAATTTGTGCAAGTGCTGCAATTACCGGAGCATTTCTTGCAAAGGCTGTATTTAAACCCTCAACAAGACCTTTAATTTTTGACTTATTGGGTTGTGGTTTACTTACTTCTTCACTTAAGTCATTTAAGTTTTCAATTCTATAATTTTTTTCATCCAGTTCAGTTTCTTTACATTTTTGAATTTCTTCAATGACTTTTAGTACAGCATCTGTAAATTCTTTATTATCCTGACCTTGATTAACTACTGTAACATTGCTATCGCCACCAACTGAAGATGAAACATTAACCTTGTCGCTATTATTAGCTATATGATTATTAATTATTTTATTTTCCACTTTAACTATCCTTTCTTTCTCTTCTTCAATTTCTCTCATCTGTGGCTCTGGCAAATAAGCCCCTAAGAGTGTTTTTAAATTCATTTTACCTGTTGGCGTACTTCTACAGTCTATTTTGTGTCGTTCCGCCTGATATTTCATTACTGCATCTGATAGAGAGATTTTATCTGTACAACCGGACTCACCACAATTGCATAAAATATATTTTTTAGATTTAAGATCTTTAAAGCTACTATTTATTTTATCTATTTCTCTTCTTACAATTGCTAAAAATTCATTTAAACACTTACCTTTTAATTTTATGGTTAATGTCCTGTTATAAAAATCCGCCTGAATAAAAGCCTGTGCTTTACAATTGTTCACAGCTTCATACTCAAAACTTGCCCCTGTTTTCCATAATACTTGATTTTTTTTTGGCAAATATTGATGCAATTTAACCAACAACCTGGGAAATATACTTGATGGAATATACTCACCATAATCATATTCAAAGACAGTACTATCTTTTTCATCCCACTCAAAACTTTTAGGCTTGTCAGCAGGCAAGCATTCCGGGATTATATAAGCTGTTTTCTTTTCATCAACAGGAAAACAAAGCTCAAATTTTTCCATCAAGTCCATTAATGCCCCATGTTTATCTTTTGGATACTCATTTTCATCCCAATATTCATTCAGTTTGCTAAATTTAACTTTTCCTTTTTCATCTTTAACTTTTGGTTCTGCTATAAGCTTGTAAAAAGCTTTTGTTGTCCACGCAGGATTTAACATAACATAATTATTTAAATTTCTGTCTTCTTTAAAATGTAAAATAATACCAAGCTCATGCAAATATTTATCTAAAATATCATAATCTTTTTCTTCCGTAACGCCATTTTCTTCAAATATTATATGAAGAGTATCAATGCCTATACATGTTTCTGCTTTTGACTTTTCTGTTATAGCTTCTCTGGCAGCAAACCAACTACTATTCCATCTGCTTACAACGTGGGGCATTTTGTCTTTGTCTGTAACGACTTTTGATACTTCTTTTTTAAGATCTTCAATGCCTTTATTATATTCATTTTTACAACTTGTTTGGAAAAAACCCGTAATAAGCCCGGGAAATTTAAGATTATACTTGCTTAATTCGATATCACTTTTGTAAACATCGCTTTTATTTCTTACAACAAATACAGGGCTTCCCTCTCCCATAGATTTTATAGTAGAAAGCCAATATTCTATATCGTTATCAGCTTCGTTTTTCTCTCCGTCAAGGACCAGTATATAAATACATCTTTCTGAAAGAAAAAACTTATGAGTGGAATAAAAAATCTGCTGTCCTCCAAAGTCCCAAATATTAAACTTTACGCCTCCCATGTTAAGAGGTGTACAGGTCATGCCTGTATCATCGGGAAATTGTAAATTTTTAAGCACTTCATCTTGAGATATCCACTGTACTGTATCTGCTAGCCCTATTGTTGTAACTTGATTTTTATCAAAGGGTTCACCTTTTAAATACTTTACAATACTCGTTTTGCCGGCTCTCGGGGCTCCTACCATCAACATTCTTATTTCATTTAAGACAGTAGTTTCGTCACCTTTAAAAGAGCTTACTATTGCTTCTGCACCTTGCTCTATTATTGAATTATCAATGTTCATTACCGGGTTACCTTCCAGGTTTATTCTTTCCAAATTTCTCAATTTGCCAATTGCTTTAGGCATTTTTTTTATGCGATTACCCGATATATCAAGATTTTTAAGAGATATAAGCTCTCCAATATTCTCAGGCAGCTCGTCAATTATTGGCATAAACTCTCTTTTTATACTTTTACACGCTTCTATACTATTCTTTTTAGATTTATACACAATATCATAAGAATATATACCTATTGTCGTATCAGAGGAGCCAGAAACTATAAAAGCGTCATTTATTGCTACGCTCAATATGCAGGAAGTATGCCCCTTAAGAGTATTAAGTACTTTTCCTGTACTTATATCCCAAATCTTTATTGTCTTATCATAAGAACCAGAAATTATATAACCGTCTTTTATTGCTACACTATATATAGGATCAGCATGATCAATAAGAGTATTAATTGCTTCTCCTGTGATTATATTCCATATTATTATTGTTCTATCAGAAGACCCGGAAACTATATAATTGTCTTTTATTGCTATACTCTTAATCCCATGAGTATGTCCCTGAAGAGTTCTAATAATTTCATCCTCTGTATTTATATTCCATACTTTTATTGTTCCGTCTCCAGCCCCGGAAACTATATAATTGTCCTTTATGGCTATGCTCAACACAGAGGAAGAATGATCCCTAAGAGTTTTTACTTCTTTTCCTGTGTTTATATCCCATATTTTTATTGTCTTATCAGAAGACCCGGAAACTATATAATCGTCCTTTATGGCTACACTCAACACAGAGTCAGTATGCCCCTTAAGAGTTTCTACTTCTTTTCCTGTGTTTATATCCCAAATCTTTATTGTCTTATCATAAGAGCCGGAAATTATAAATTTATTATTAATTGCTACGCTTCTAACAGGTCCTTTGTGTATACCTAAAGATTTAATCCTCTTGACCGGACTAAGGTCCAGTGATGTGGGATTTTCTTCTTTTATTTGATCTATTATTTCTTTTAAATCCTGTTTTTTTTGTTCTTGCTTTATGACCATAGTTATTTGCTCCGGCTATTTATACTTCTTGCTTATGCAAATTATATAATAAAATTATCAATATTAAAATGAATAAATTTAACAGTATTTTTTATTAAACTATTTTTCATATTTTTATTAAGTTTTGTAATTAATTTTAATAGCCTCTTGTAAAATTTTTTAAAAATCTGCTATAATATATATTAAATAGATAAATAATATGCTTTCTCTGAAAAGAGAAATCTGAAATTTAATTTGGAACCTGTATAAATATTAATAGGTGTATTGGTCATGAATTTAGTACAATACCTTAAAATAATATTTTGTATTTTGTGGAACATCATAGTATATCTATGCCCAATTATTGTCCCACAAAATTTAGATTTCGGGAAAAAGCCTTCTTTTCCTGCTTTTGCGCGTATTGATATTTATTTTTATAATATATTTTTCTTTTTAAAAGAATTAAAAAAGAAAATAATAATAAATAAAAACAATAAAGCTGATGC
>JANQHM010000230.1 GCA_028282645.1 Candidatus Gastranaerophilales bacterium | reverse complement strand
TTATAAAGAACAAGCTGCTACCGGTAATGTTCAACACAGACAACTCGGATCTTATACTGATACACAAGGCGGCCAACATAAAGTTAATGATGTTTGGTTTAAACATGCTTAATTTATACCAAATTATACTATACTAACTCTAAAATACTTTTCAGATTCTTTAATCAGGTAAAAACTGATAAAATAAGCTATTCCCCAAATTGCGAAGCGGGAGCGTTAAGTTAAAAAGTGAAATGGTCAATTTTATTTTTTATAAGGCTCATTCCAAAGAGAAATCTGAAATTTAATATGAGTGCCAGTATAAATACAATTCTGAAAAGAGTTAACTTTGAACCGCAATAATAACGTGCTTAATTTATTCATAACCCTCCTCTAAAGGAGGGCTTACTTTTACATTGCTTAGTAGTAAAAATAATATAAATACTTGTCTAATTGCTAATAGATTTCCTGTTAAAGATTATAAGGTAATAAGTAGTAAGAAAAAATCTAAAACAGGAATGTAAAAATGAAAACAATATTGTTTGTACCCGGTTTTATATGTGATACATATTCTTCTATAGAGGAAATGTCAATAGATTTAAACAACATAATGCGCAATGACTATAATATTATTTGGCTGGTGCCAAATATTGATTACAAATATAGTCGATTTAAAAATAAAGAAAATAAAAAAAAGCTGAAAGAGCCTTTGTATGTAACTAAATTGAAGGAAAATAACATAAGTTTTATTTATGCTAATCTTGATAAATTTAATTTTATAAAGAATTATTTTATTTTAAAAGATGTTGTAGAACAGTACCAGGTAGACGCTGTTTTAACTCAATTCGGACCAGAACGTTTTCATGCTACATTAATTTCTAAGCTGTTGGGGGTTCAAACTATTTGGTATGAGCATTGGCCCTCGTTACTGCATAATCTGGTTTGGGTCAAAAGGCTATTTTATCAGCTTTTTGTAGATAAGTTTTTAACTGTTTCTTACTATATAAAATCAACTCTGCCAAATAATAAACCTGTATATATTGTTCATAATGCGATTACCCCTGTTGATACAGGTATTTATAACAAGGATGAATTTAGAGTAAAACTCGGACTTGATAAATATCAGGCTATTATCCTCATGGTTGCCGCATTTAGAGATGATAAACGATACGATTTGGCTTTTGAAATTGTTAAAAAAGTAAAACAGGCTGCCAGCTTTAAAGTTGTCTTTGTGTTTGCAGGGCAGGGAACACATTATGAGTATTATAAAAAATATATAAAAGAACAAAGTCTTGAGGATGTCGTTAAAATGCCCGGGCATGTGCTTAATATACCCGAGTATTTCAAAGCGGCTGATATAAATATTTTAACAAGCTTGGAGGAGGCTTTTGGCTTTTGCTTGTTAGAGGCTATGAACTATAAATTGCCCAGCGTTTGTTTTAATTCCGGCGGAATAAGAGAAGTTATAACAAATGATGTTGACGGATTGCTGGCTGAGCATGGTAATTGTTCTGATTTTGCGGAAAAATTAATTTATTTGTTAAATAACCCTAAAAAGCAGGTAGAACTTGGGCAAAATGGATATGAAAAGCTTCATTCCAAGTTTCATATGTCCGGCTGGCAAAAAAATGTGAAAGTTGTTTTTGATAATTTAATGGGAGAAAATCAAGGTTATGGCGAAACAAAAACAAATAATTATTACGGGGCCTGATTCTCAGGGGGGGATTACTTCCGTTATAAAAATGCATCTTGAAAACGGATTGTCGGATAAGGTTATATTTATGCCTTCTTACAAAGATGGTTCGACACTTTTTAAGGTATTTTATTTTATTGTTTTTTTATTTAATTTTATTTTTGTATTATTAAAAAATAAACATATTAGGCTTGTTCATATACATTCATCTTCTCATGGGAGCTTTATCAGAAAATTTTTTGTTACTTATCTTTCTAAATTTTTTAAAAAGAAAGTTATGTTTCATATTCATGGCAGCCGCTTTGAACTGTATTTTAAAAAATCTAATAATTTTATAAAAATGATAATAGGAAAAACCCTTGAAAAGGCTGATATTGTTATTGTTTTATCAAAAGAATGGAAAAAACGTATATTATCTATGTGTGAGCAGGATAACGTTAAAATTTTATATAACCCTACTTTTAAGAAAGATATTAAAGAAAAAAAATCTAAAAAGATTAATGTGCTGTTTATGGGGCGGGTTGGACGCCGTAAAGGGGCTTATGATATATTAAAAGCTGCTAAATTAATAAAAAATAATAATGTGCAGATAAATATCTACGGAGATGGAGATATTGACAAGGTCAGAAGTATAGTAGAAGAGAATAACATTGGAAATAAAGTAAAAGTGAACGGTTGGATATCCGGTGATGAAATTGAAAAAGCTTATAATGAATCGGATATATTTATATTGCCTTCTTATAACGAGGGCTTGCCTATGTCTGTTTTAGAGGCTATATCTTTTGGGCTGCCTGTTATATCTACGGATATTGATGGCATACCTGAGGCTGTTAAAGATAACGTAAACGGATATTTGATTACGCCCGGAGATTATAAGGTTTTGGCGGAAAAAATAGATTTATTGGCGGATAATTATCAATTGAGAACTGAAATGGGTCTGCAAAGCTTAAATATATCTAAAAATAAATTTGATATTGAAGTAATTTTAAATGAGTTAGATTGTATTTATGCGAAGGTTATTTAGTTTTACTTATTTTGATTATTTTTTTTTAAATTAATTTATTTTATCTAATTTTAAAAATATTAAGAGCCTATCTGGTTAAAAAAATAAAAGCTAGTTATATCAATAATAAAGGCTCATTTAAGGACTGCGATGTTAAAGCTGAAGCGGCTTGCTTGGCAA
>JANQHM010000133.1 GCA_028282645.1 Candidatus Gastranaerophilales bacterium | reverse complement strand
TCTAATAAAATTTATTGCATTTTGATATACCTAGCCTTAAAGGCAGATATAACAATGATTTTTAAGCTTTGATCCTTGTAGAGCTTTTATGTTAAAGGTATTATCTTGCAGGAAATTCTCTATATTATTTTATATACTAAATAAATAATATTTAGATAAGAAATTTTAAAATTTGTTAAGAATTATTAAGCTTATTTAGAATATTTAATAACTTTATATGTAAATTAAAAAATATTTTGTAGTTACATTTTTGTAACCTATAGTAATAATGAATTGAACTTATTCGAAAAAAATTATAAAATCATAAGAATATAATCCAAAGTTTAGATTAGAAAACCAAAGTAAATTACAGGGTACTCTTTTCAGTGTATAGCCTATTTTATTAGATTTAACATGATTGAATAATCTAAAAAATATTTTTGAATTAGTTGATTATTTTTCGTCAAAGTCATTTCAAATAAAGTATTAAAAAGGTGCATCATATGCCTATTGTCTACTTAGGGCTCGGTTCGAATATAGGTGACAAGATTAGTTATATTCAGCAGGCACACAAGTTGCTTAATGACACGCCCGACATTACAGTAACAAACAGTTCGAGTTTATACGAAACCGAACCTTGCGGAGTAAAAGAACAAGATTGGTTTGTCAATGCAGCTTTAGAAGTAGAAACAACTCTTTCTCCCGAGGTATTATTATATGAATGTCAACGTATAGAAAAACTTTTAGGACGAATCAGAGATTCTGAAACTTTCAGGTGGGGACCAAGAACAATTGACATAGACATTTTATTTTATGATAAACTTATTCTAGCTACGGATTTACTTCAAATTCCACATCCCAGGCTGGATAAGAGGGCTTTTATGCTTGTACCTCTTTTGGAGTTGGATCCTGATTTTATTCATCCTATTATAAAAAAGTCGGTTTTAGATATTCACAGTTGCTTGCCGGCACCGGAGGAGGTATATTTGTATGGAACCAGAGGGCTTGAATTTTAAGAGTAAAATACAAAATTCTATTTTAGAAAGTAAAAAACAACCGGCTTTAATACCGTTTGTTACCGCAGGTTTTCCTGACTTACAAGTTACAAAAGAATTACTATATAAATTTCAGGAAAAAAATGTTGCAGCTATTGAGCTTGGGATTCCTTTTTCCGATCCTTTAGCTGACGGACCGGTAATACAAGGAGCTTCTAAATATGCTATAGATAATGGTATTACCTTAAATAAGATTTTTGAGCTATTAAATAGCATTAAAGGCAACTTTAATACGCCGATTATTTTGTTTACTTATTTTAATATTATTTTAAATTACGGGTTGGAAGGTTTTGTAAAAAAAGCTAGTGAGCTTAATATTTCCGGTATAATCTCACCGGATTTACCTGTTGAAGAGGCTCAGAGCTTTAAGCAGCTTTGTGAAAAATATAATATTGATTTTATTATGCTTGTTGCTCCTACTTCCGGCAAGGAGAGAATAAAAAAAATAGTTACAACATCTTCGGGATTTATATATTTGGTATCTTCTACAGGGGTAACGGGAGTAAGAGAAGGCTTTTCGCAAGTATTAAGCGATATTTTAGAAGAAATAAAAAAATATACAAATACACCTGTTTCTGTTGGGTTTGGTGTATCTAAGCCTGAGCATATAAAAGAATTGAAAAATTTGGGCGTGCAGGGTGCTATTATTGGCAGTGCGTTTATTAAAATTATTGATGAGCATAAAGGCGATAAACCTAAGGTTTTAAGCTCTGTGTCTGACTTTATTGATAGACTGTATGCTGAAGGATAAATTTTAAAATGCTTAATATTGCAATAATAGGCGGTGGGCCTGCCGGAGTAATGGCTGCGGTTGTAGCTGCCGAAAAGTCTAAACAACCGTTAAATATTACTATTTTTGATAAAGGACAGATTCTTAAAACTATTTTATATACAGGCAATGGTCGATGCAATTTGAGCAATGATATAAAAAACTTTAAAGAGCTTGCTTCTAATTATCTTAGAGGTGAAAAGTTTTTGTATTCGATTTTTAGTCAGTTTAATGCAGCTAAAACTATTAAATGGTTTAGTGATCATGGTTTGAAATTATATACACAAAAAGATAACAGGGTTTTTCCCGTTACTGATGATGCGCATAGGTTACGAGTCTTTTTTTTAAAGCTTTTAAAAAAATATAAAATAAAAATTAAAGAAAATTATCAAATAGAAAAAATCGAAAAAGTCGCTGACAAGTTTAAAATTTATAGCTCTGACTATGTATTAACCTTTGATAAGGTTGTATTTTCTACTGGCGGAAATTATAAAAATCCTGCTGTTTATAATTTGGCAAAAAATTTAGGGCATAATATCACTGAATTAAAGCCTTCTTTATTTGCTTTAAAATTAAAAGATCCAAATATTAGTACACTTGCCGGTATTAGTATTGAGTCTGCTAATATTGACAGTTATTTTGATAATAAAAAGGTTTATTCAACACAGGGAGATTTTATTTTTACCCATAAAGGGGTATCCGGTCCTGCTATATTTAAAACTACTGCGGCGTGTGCTTTTTTAAATTTTAATCATTATAATTCTTTAATTTTAAAAATAAATTTTTTAAAAAATAAAAATTTTGATACATTTAATGAGGAAATTCTAGCGTTAATCAGAGATAACCCTAAAAAAAACATAATAAACCTTGTTAGACAATTTGTTCCGGCTGGTGTTGCAGATTATTTATTTAAAAAAAATAAGTTAAGTCCTGATAAAAAAGCTGCGGAGTTATCGAAAAAAGAGCGCAATACAATAGTTAGTATGCTGGCTGGCTCTGAGTTTAAGGCTGTGTCTCCGGTTTTTGACAGCGAAATAGTTACTGCTGGTGGCGTTGACCTTAAACAAGTAAATGCTAAAACTATGGAGTCTAAAATTTGCAACGGGCTTTATTTTTGCGGTGAGGTGCTTGATATTGACGGACTTACCGGGGGATTTAACTTGCAGGCATGCTGGTCTACCGGGTATGTGGCCGGGGTGAGTTTGTGAGTGGATTGTTTTTTATAAAAATTGAACTATTACAAAAAGTAAATAATTAGTTTTATTATTTTAGATTTTTATTTATTTTGTTTTAAAATTAATCAATAATCTTATGTAATAAAATTGTGGTAAAAAATGAATATAATTTTTGTAGATAAAAACAAACAATATAATCCTGCTTTTAAAAAAAATACTGATAAAAAAAATCTTAGAAATATTACTGATTTTACAGCTGGAAGTACGTTATTTGGTGGTTTAGTAGGCTCTTTGGGTACGTGGAGAAATAGATATATAGATATTAAAAACTTACATAAGGTTTATGATAAAGCTGTAGAAGATTTAGCTCTGATTCCGAAAAACGAAAAAATTAGTAAACTTACTATTGCCAGGCTCAATCAAGAAAACTTTTTATCATGGAGTCCTACTAATGGAGGCTTAAAGAAAGAAGATGCAATAACATACTTCGAGGGACAAGCTAAATACGCTAAACAGCGTATAACTAACTACTGCAGATATATTACTAATAAAAAAATAATAAAAAATGGTGCTATTGGAGCGGCATTAGGAACTGTAGTAGGTTTAACAGTATTAGTGCTTATTAAGCTTAATTTTAATTGGCCAAAAAAGAATAAAGATAATAATTAGAATACTACTCTAAAAATTGTAATTTTAAGATACCTATTATATCTAAAATACTTTTCGACTTATTTAATCGTATTAAATTTAATTAATGAACAATATTGTAAATTAATTGTAAAGAAAAAAGTCAAGAGGATATTATTATCTTGCAGAAATAGATTCTTCCATGATAGAATTTATAAAATTAATAAAAAATTAAATTATCTATTTTTAAAAATATTATAAATATTCATTAAAATATTAACCTTTGTGTAACTTGAAGACTCTCAATTAATTAAAAATTGAGGAGGTGTAAATGGCAATGTTAGTCAATGCCAAGAATTTATCCACCCCAAATAGAGCCTTTATAGGACTAAAAAAAACTCTGACACCTTATGAAATTCAAAGAATAGGAGAATATAATTATCCGGATATGACTTATTCCGCATTTGATGGTAGAGTACCTTTATTTTTTCTGATGCCTGTAGTTATTGTGGCACTAATAGAGATTGCTGCTGCTAAATTAATACTATCTGCCAAAAAAGAGTCTTATAATAGACTTTTAAATATTAATACCGCGAATATGCAACATAATACACAAGTACTTACTCGCAATCTGGATATACAAAATGTTATTTATTTTATTACAGATGAATTTATAAATGTGGCATTTGACGTTAAAAAAATGATTTTAAAAAGAATAGGAGAAGAATTAGATAAACAAATGAAATTTGTAAAAAAATTATTTCAAATCAAAAAAAAGGTTGAAAAAGGTATTATTTCAAAAGAAAAACTATCGAGTATTCTACAATCTTGTTTGGATAATGATCTTACTAAAGGAATGTTTGACTTAATTTATTCACAACAAAGAAAAGGAAAAAAATATGGTAGTGGTCAGTTTGAGTACTGATGTTTACAAGTATATCAAAAGCTTAAAGCGCTGACATAAGAAAGGTGATGACCATCACCTTTCTTATGATAGGCATAAAATTACAAGAATATAAAGATCTGGCAGACTTTTTTCATTAAGCAATGTTACAAAATTAACATTTTTACATTCAAAGAGCCTGCGAAAAAATTAAAAACATGCTATGATATATATTAAAGATATAAATTGTAAGCATATTCAGTTTTTAATTTTATTAAGAAGAGAATCTAAAGGCTAAAAAATGAACATTATTCAATACGTTAAAATAATATTTTGTATTTTGTGGAACATCACAGCACTCCTATGCCAAATTATCGCTCCACAAAATCTATCTAACTGCAAAAAGCTTTCTTTTTCCGCTTTTGCGCGTATTGATATTTATTTTTATAATATATTTTTATTTTTAAAAGAATTAAAAGAGAAAATAATAAAAAATAAAAACAATAAAGCTGATGCCAC
>JANQHM010000292.1 GCA_028282645.1 Candidatus Gastranaerophilales bacterium | reverse complement strand
GAGTAAAAAAGGCTACTGGCCGGGCAAAATCCTTCAAATGCAAGGTGAGCTTGCAACATCAATTACAAGTAGCTATGATTCAAACTCCGCAGCTGTCGGTACAAACAAGGTTTATGCCGCTATTCATCAGTTTGGCGGCTATGCCGGAAGGGGTGGAAAAGTTAAAATCCCTGCAAGACCGTATTTAAAGCTAGATGATAGTGATAATAATAATATATTAGAAGAAATTAATAATTACTTAAATTGATTCTTTGAGACTTTAATTTATACTCATAAACCAGGATAATAACCAAAATAGCCAAATAGCTTAACCTAAAATTATATCTTTCCTCCGACACGTTTAAATTTTTCTACAAAAGCAGAAATCTTTTGAAAGACATCTTGCTTTTTAGTTAAATATTTTGGATTAAGTGGACTCATCTTAGGTAGTATACTATTAAGTTCAGTTCCGTTTTCACTCGCATATTCTCTTTTTAGAGAGTTTGTAATATATCGTTTTGCTTCTGATTCATTAAGTTCTTCTTCTGTTATTAATTCATATGCCTCACGTTTCTGCTGTACTTGTGCGAACAGGTAGAAGTCATCAAGAATACTAGCTTTATCTTCGATTTTATTCAAATCAGTTTGATTAATGAAATCAATGACAAGACTTTCTTTAGCTCTATTCCCTAAACTTGAACGAATTAAACGTCTTGCTTCTTCAATCAATTCTTCTTTATTTTTTGTTTTCTTATTCTTTTCATATATTAGCGCAAGAATAAAATCCAAGTCGATTTCTTGAGACTTCAAAAGATCTACTTCAAACACAACATCATCCCAATCAATAGATGACTCTTCTTGTTCGTTGCTGTCTTTTTGTCTACGTAACCATTCACGTATATCATTGTAAGAAGAACGATAATCTTGTATAGACCTTTCTTCCAAGACTTGTATCTCTTTCATTTCAGCAATCTGTTCATCATGTAAATGATGAACAGATTTAAACTCTTCCACAGCGCTACTATCTGTAATATCTAATGATTGCAATGCTTTGAGTGTTGCAAATTCATCATAGTTTTGAAGAATATTTTCAACACGCAAATACTCTCCAAAAAGTTTAGCAAACTCTTTTTTATCTTTTTCAGTATCTATGCTATCGATAGAGGGGAACTTCTCATTAAGTTCGATTACTACGTCAATATATCCTCGTCTAGCTTCACCGTTTACTAAATCGCTAAAGCCCTCCATATATTCTTTGTAGCTTTTTTCTAATATAACATTTTTAGTGCCACCTGCTCCAAATCTTTTTATCGCTAAGTTTGTAGCTTCTTCTAAGTCTCTAAAAGTAACAATATTGCCAAAAGTTTTAGTAGCATCATAAATACGGTTAGTTCTTGAAAATGCCTGTATTAGTCCATGGTACCTAAGATTTTTATCGACAAATAAGGTGTTAAGCGTTGGCGCATCAAATCCTGTTAAGAACATACCTACAACAATTAATAGATCAACTTCTTTGTTCTTAACTCGCTTTGCTAAATCTCTGTAATAATTTTGAAATTCTTTACTTGCAATACTATAAGTTGTACCAAAAGCTTTATTATATTCATCTATTGTAAAGCTTAAAAACTCTTTAGCACTAATATCCATAGCAGAAGGTTCAAAGCTCTCGTCTAAAATCTCACCTATAGAACATTGTTCTTCATTTGCTGCAAAAGAAAATATAGTGGCTATTTTAAGTGGTTTTTCAGTATCTTTTTGTAGATTATTAATAGCTTTATAATAACACTTAGCCGCTTCAACACTACTTACTGCAAACATCGCATTAAAGCCGCTACTGTTAGCTCCTAGTCTATGCGTTTTCCTCTTAAAGTTATCTAGTATATATTTAGATATTTCTTTAATTCTTTCCGGGTGAAGTAATGCTTTTTTATTTTCAGAAGCAGATAACTTTTTTTCGTCCTGTTCTGTTTCTAATGCCTTGAACTTAGGACGAACATCATTATAATCAACTTTAAACTTTAAAACTTTTTCATCTCTAATTGCATCTGTAATAACATAGGAATGTATTTCCTCACCAAATACTGATGCAGTGGTTTCAAAGCCTAAAGCATTTTCTGGAAATATTGGAGTTCCGGTAAAACCAAATTGATAATACTTTTTAAACTTCTTCTTAATATTTTTTTGCGCTTCCCCGAACTGTGAACGGTGTGCTTCATCAAAAATAAAGACTACTTGCTTATTATATATATCTAGCTCTGCTTCACTTTTTATAAGATTATTAAGTTTCTGAATAGTAGTAACAATAATTTTGTTATCATCTTTATTTATATTGCGTTTTAACCCTGCTGTATTTTCAGATCCGTTAACACTATCAGGAGAAAAACGTTGGTACTCTTTCATGGTTTGAAAGTCCAAGTCTTTTCTATCTACTACAAAAAACACCTTTTCGATAAAATCTAGGTCAGTAGCAAGCCTTGCAGTCTTAAAACTTGTAAGCGTCTTACCCGAACCCGTAGTATGCCAAACATATCCCCCACTAGTTGTTTTACTCCAATTTTTAGTTTGATAAGAACTGCTTATTTTTTCAATTATTCTTTCAGTTGCTGCAATTTGATATGGTCGCATAACAAGCAAAGTATTACTTACATCAAAAACAGAGTACTTTAACAACACACTAAGCAGCGTTCTTTTCTGAAAAAATGTTGCAGTAAAGTCCTTTAAATCTTTAATTAATTTATTATCTTTTTTCGCCCAATTCATCGTGAAATCATAACTGTTTTTATCACGCTTTGTAGTATTAGCAAAATATCTGGTATCCGTACCGTTAGATATTACAAAAATCTGCAAATATTTAAATAATGAGTTCTTTGTATTAAAACTTTCTTTGCTATATCTATGTATTTGGTTAAAAGCTTCACGTATAGCAACACCACGTTTTTTTAGCTCTATTTGTACAAGAGGTAGACCATTTACAAGTATGGTTACATCATATTTATTAGCATTAGTTCCTGTCTGTTCAAACTGAGAAATAGCTTGCACCTTGTTTTTAGAGAGCTTGTCTTTGTTAACTAAATAGATGTTCTTGATTTGACCAGCATCAAAAACAAAGTCAAATATATAATCGTCGTGTATCTTGCGAGTCTTATCAACGATGTTATCATTAGGTTTGTCTAAGTATTGCTCACAAAATCTACTCCACTCGTCAGTTGAAAACTTAACATCATTCAACTCTTCAAGCTGAACTTTGACGTTTTCCATCATAGATTGAGTGGTTTTTATATTTTTTAAATATTCAATCCCTTGATTCTTTAAGTCTTTAATAAGTTCTCTTTCTAGATCTGCTTCAGACTGATAGCTACCATCTTTTTGCTCTATATTCGTGTATTTATCTAATATTATAAAATTATTAGTTTCTGCTATAGTTTTATGGTTGCACATCAGTATTTCCCTTCCAATAATTATAATTATCAATCAAGTGATTAAACAAGAAGGCGACAACTTGTTTTTCTTCTTTTGTTGGTTCTGGTGCTATTTCTGTGGTTAATGTTGAATGGCTGGTAAACTGAATTACACGATAATAATAAAGCTCTTTGTCATCCGGTAATAGTGCTGACCACCGTTCATGCCCTAGAAAATTCGCTGTCTTTTCATATAGATTTCTTAATAAAGTAAAATGATACTTTTCTATTTGATTCTTCTCAATTGCCTGCTCGATAACATTTTTTAAATGCATATGATAAGAAAAACTTTTGTTAGAGTCTCCCTTCTTGCTATTTAACTCAAATTCATCTTTTTCATTTTTACCTAGCAAGAAACAACCATCAGATTTGGATTTTTTTGAGAGTTTCAATTCATTGTAAAGAACGTTATAAAACAAAGGATTATGCGTTGTTATAATAAATTTAAGTTTTGTTGATTTGCTTTTTTTAATTAGGGTCGCCAAATCCACTGCCAACTGAATTAAATGGTTATCGTCTAACGAAGTTACAGGATCATCTATATAAATATATTCAAGTTGCTCAAACTCGCTAGTTGATTCGTCACTCTCATCATCATTATTATCAATTGCTTCATTCAACTCTTCAATAACTTGTTTAAATACCGTATAAAAAATACACCAAATAAAGTTACTCTCTTCACCTTTGGATATTTTTATATTATCAATAGTTTCATCAGCATTCTTTTTGTAAGAGAAGGCAACTTCACTGTAGTCAGGGTTGAATTTAGGCTCTATTTTTTCACTGGTATAATTTTTAAAATCATGTGTAATATATTTTTCTTGTCCTTCCGTGCCGAAAACCCATTTAGTAAAGTCGTTAGGATGTATTTTAAGTTTAGGCTCTATATCATTTTCCAGATCATTATCCCAATAAAATAAATCTTCTGTAAATGCACTATAGTACAAAATCTTTCTTTTTGAGATTTCTTCTTCTACTATTTCATCTTCACTATCTGCTTTAGGGGCTATTAATGACTTAAACTCTTTAGATAGTCTAGTTTTCCCCACTCCATTAAAAGCGTATATCAACTGAACTTTTTTGTCGTTATTTTTTAGTTCTTGAGCAATCTCAATTAATGTTTTTCCCATGCTACACCTCTAAGTCGGTTTTTGGGAAACTAAGCAGCTTATCTCTGTAATATTCATATTGCTTTTGTCTTGCCTCGATTTCAGCAGGCAACCCAATTGAGATATCATTACATAACGCATCAAATCTATCTAATATAGAAACTATACGTTCTTGTTCTGCTAGGGATGGAATAGGCACAGGGTATTTGTTAAGCATTGGTCTTCGTATAGATGTCACTGATGAGTGAAATGAAGCCTTTTGAATATATGGTAAAAATGTATTTTTCATATAATGAAAATAAAATTTGGGCAAAACTTCATCATCGTTAATATTAATTCTGTATGCGCGCTGGTGCAATGCATACTTTCCTTCAATAAAGTGAAATATCTTTCCTACTCCAACACCGTCTCCAGATGTAATAATAGCAGTTTCATCATATTCATAATCATTTTTATATCTTACTTCTTGAGAACGTACAAAGAAAGGGTATTTCCCGTCAGTTAGACCTTCATTTGTGTTACTGCTCCCTGTTCCGATTTGAGCTATTTCTGAAAGGGGCTTCCATTTTACTTCATTATCAAAATTAAAAATTCGTTGAGAATAGTACTCATACTGTTTTTTTCTAGCTGTAAGCTCTGCTGTAAGCTCTGCTGTAAGCTCTGCTGTAAGCTCTGTGAAATTGTCCAAAATTCGCACAATTTCACGCTGCACGTTAGTTGGAGGTACAGGAATGGTAACTTTATTTAATACGGATTGAGTTAAACTCGGTACACCGCCAGCAGTATTAAGTTTTTCCAAATGTTCTTTTTTTAAACAATAATAAACATATTTGGGAATAACTATATTTGTATTAATATCAGTATAAAATATTGTATCCACTGTCCAAAAAGGAATGTCAACGTAATAAAGTTTATCAATAGAACCTTTACGAGGAATTAATACGGAAGGTTTATCAAAAGCACAGATATCAATATAATTAATAATGCCACCAGAACCATAAACTGGCACATCTCCACTAGCAAACATTTTATAATCTTTACCATTCTTAATTTTTAAAATCTCACCCAATGATTTATACTCAACTCCGTCCGGGCTTAATTTTTTTATTAATTCATCTAGCTTACTAGTCATTTCCACTCCCTGCCATTTTATCGGTGATTTGTCTTATGGAGATGTCAAAATCAGACTCTATTTTTTGAGTTTTATTAAACTCATCGTATTCTGATCTTGCTTTTTTATCTGCTTGTTTTTTAGAGATTTTACCTTTATCGTTAAGGATTTCATACCTTCTAAAAGCCAAGAACTCATTTACGCTTTTAGCAAATTCTTCCATATTAAAAGCGTTTTCTCTTTCTATTAAGTCTTCGATATAATCAAAATAACCGGTTACTGCTCTTTCCAGTTGTTTTATTTCTTTTTCGCTCAAATAATTCTTAGCTACTTTAACATCAGATTTTAAAATCCTGCCTTCAGGTGAATTCTTCCAAGTAACAAGCCCCATATTATCTTTTGTCTTATCAGCGTTGTTATAAATAATCTCTGCGGCTGTTTGACCAGTAATTGCAAAGTGAAACTTGTTTTGAATAGTTGCATAAAACTCTTTTGTTATGTCTGCTGTTTTATCATAATCAAGGCTACATTCTGCAAAGATGTCAGTGATTTGTTGCCAAATACGACGTTCGCTGGCTCTAATAGAGCGAACTCTTTCTAATAATTCTTTAAAGTAATCTTTGCCAAATGCAGTTTTGCCTTGTTTTAGTCTTTCATCATCAAGCACAAAGCCTTTTTGCATAAATTCTTTAAGAATATTAGTTGCCCAAATTCTGAATTGAGTTGCCTTTGCGGAGTTTACACGATAACCAACAGATATAATTGCATCCATAGAATAAAATTGCGTAAGATATTTTTTTCCATCTGAAGCAGTTGCCGAGATTTTCTCGGTAACTGAATTTTTATCTAGTTCTTCTTCATTAAAAATATTTTTCAAATGCAGTGATATGTTATCAGAAGAACACCCAAACAACTCAGCCATAGCTTTTTGAGTAAGCCAAATAGTTTCGTCTTTTACGACTACATTTACTTTAGCTTCACCCTCAGGAGTATTATAGATTAAAAACTGAAAATCTTTTGTCATTAGTTGCTACCCTCAATCTCTGCAACAATTTTATCAATTTCAGTTCTTAGCTCATCTTCTCGCTTAACGATTCTTTCAATTTCTGTGTTAAGCTCAGTTATATCAACCTTTTCTCTTGTGTCTTTTGCTTCTACGTAGGAGCTTACAGATAAGTTATAGTCATTCTCTGCTATTTTGTCATTGTCAAATGATTTTGCTACGTGCTCTATATCTTCTTTTTCAGCGAATATTTTTAGTATTTTTTCAATATGTTTTTCTGTAAGTACGTTGTTATTAGTTTCTTTCTTGAAAAATTCACTCGCATCAATAAACTGCGTTTTTGTATCTGTTTTATGCTTAGATAACACCATAATATTAACGGCTATAGACGTTCCGAAAAACAGGTTTGGCGCTAATGATATAACTGTTTCTACAAAGTTATTATCAACCAGATACTTTCTGATTTTCTGCTCCGCGCCACCACGGTAGAAAATACCGGGGAAACATACTATTGCAGCTCGGCCTTTTGCCGATAGATAGCTAAGCGAATGCATTATAAAAGCAAAGTCAGCCTTAGACTTGGGCGCTAGTACACTAGCAGGAGCATACCTCTCATCGTTTATAAGAGTAGCGTCATCGCTACCAATCCATTTCACAGAGTAAGGCGGATTTGATACTATAGCATCAAAAGGCTTAAAGTTATCGTGTTTAGGGTCTGTAAGAGTATCGCCTAATGCGATATCAAATTTATCATAATTGACGTTATGAAGAAACATATTCATACGAGCAAGGTTATAAGTTGTATGATTAATTTCTTGACCCAAAAAACCGTCTTCAATAATATGCTGATCAAACTGTTTTTTAGCTTGTAATAACAACGAGCCGGATCCTGCAGCAGGGTCATATATTTTATTGATATTATCTTGTCCATGTATAGCAAGTTTAGCAATAAGCTTAGATACACTTTGAGGAGTGAAAAACTCTCCACCGGATTTACCTGCATTAGCAGCGTAGTTGGATATCAAAAACTCATAAGCCTCACCAAAGAGGTCTATTTGATTATCTTCAAATTTACCAAAGTTAATCTCCTCAACGCCTTTAATAACAGCTGCAAGACGCTTGTTTTTGTCTATAACTGTATTGCCTAGTCTATTACTTGTAGTATCAAAATCAGCAAATAATCCCTTTATATCTTCTTCCGATGGGTAACCATTAGCCGAACTCTCTATTCTTGTAAAGATATTTGCTAAGTCGGTATTAAGACTTTTATTTTTATTGGCAGTCTTTGCAATATTGACAAACAAATCTTCCGGATATATAAAATATCCTTTTGTTTTTACAGCATCGTCTTTAATTGCATCAGTAATAATACTATTATCAAGTTGTGCATAGTTAATGCTTTCGTCGCCGGCTTCAATATAATTAGCAAAATTTTCGCTAATAAAACGATAAAACAGAGTTCCTAGAACATATTGTTTAAAATCCCATCCATCTATAGAACCACGAACTTCGTTGGCTATCTTCCAAATTTTAGATTGTATTTCTGCACGTTGTGCTGCACTTGTCATTTTATGTCCTCCAACTACAATAAGTTTACTTGCATAGTAACTTCGCCATGTTCATGAGGCCTATAAGACATAGTTGATTTATCCATTATCGCCCATATAAAATTAGCTTTTTTTATTTGTATTTAAGCTACGACTCATCCACTCATATTCTCGTTAATTCAGTAACCCCATTTTACAACAACCCTACGCCAAAAGGGGACAAAGTGCAATAATTTGTATTAATATTTTTTAAAGTACTTAACATGAGCTTTTTAATGATTATATACGAAAGAACCGAAGATATAATCAGACTTGTAATGCTCATGCAGACAAGATTTTGTGGTGTTTCCTTTTATGACATTCAGGAAGAGTTTAAGAATCTGTAAATTCTATGCTACTGATAAACCAAGGTTCTTTAATCTGTAATGCTATTCAAATAATGATTCTATGTTCATTTTTTTCTTTAAAAATATATTCACATATGAATTTTATCTTACCCATTCATTTTTACAAAGAACCATTTATATATGACTTTACATTTTAAAATCTAATATCTATCCCCGTTCTGCTTTTATCAATTTCATCTTTGCTAAACTCTTTATATAGCAGCCTTCTAAATGAATAGTGTGTTGGAAAATAAATATTTTTATCCGGATGTTTTTTTGTAAATTTTTTCTTTGCCAGCTCAATAGATTCAGATATATTAGGGCCGTTGAATTTTAAATAATAGTGTTTAAAATAATCATAGAGTTCTTTATTTACAGATGTATTACCTTCGCTTTTGCCGTAATCAGGAATAATTGCCGTTAATCCAACTCTTCTAATTTTATTTCTTACGCTCATAATATTTGAATAACTTGTTTTTAACTCTGGATAGTTATGATTTATCCCTTTTATAATCTGTTTGAGTTGATTTCCTTTGTATTTTGCCGTTAATGATAGCAGTTTCAAATATTTATCAACGTGTTTTTTCTTGTAGCCAGTGAGTTTTGTATATTCTTGGTAGCCCTTTAAGTCTTTAATATTTATAGGTTCAGATTTAATATCTTTAAAATCAAATTCAATTTTTGAGTATTTCTTTTTTATTATTTGTTTTTTCGGAGCTTGAATGTTGCCAAGATAAAAATAGGTATTGTTTCTGACTGTTAGTTTTTTCTCTTTTTCAAGTTCATTTAAAATATCTAACAGCTCATCTTCATCTATTTCTGAAATAAGGGCAATTTCATCAAAAGAGAACTTACCTAACCGTTTGGCTAGCTTTAGGATTCTTCGTTTCATCTACTATAAACTCCTGTAGAGTTGTTTTATCGAATTTCTTAATTCCGTTTGTTTTTGCTATTTGCTCTATTTTGTTGATAAATTTTACTATTTGCCTGAATCTATTGCTTTGTGAGTAAATATATTCAATTGCACAATCTGTAAAGCTAAGCTCTGACAATGCTTCAATTATTTCTTTGATATCAGCTTTTAAAAATGGCTTAAACTCCAATTTCTCATAAAGCCTGTCGTTTATATGCTTGTATCTCATAAGTTTTTTGTTGGCTTTGCCCATTCCTACAAGGATTATAGGTGCGTTTATCTTGTCGTGAATATCTCGTAGTGTTTCTACAGCGTGGGTGTTTCCGACTAAATAGTCAATTTCATCAACAATAATAACTTTAGGCTCTTGTTTTAGTTTTACTTCAACTTGCTTAAATAGCATAGCTGTGTTGTAAAATGGCATTTCTCCCATTTCTTCTGCTATTTCTGATAAAAGCCATCTTGGGCTCATCATATTGTTACATCTGATATACACAGCATCATTATTAGTTGCCCACCATAAAATAGTTTGAGTCTTGCCAAGTCCGGGCTCTCCATAAACTAAAGCCATTCTCGGTACATTTTCAGGACATTTTTTAATGTTATTCATAAGTGCAATAAAGTTTTTAACATTTTGAGTTTTTATAAAAATTTTTCTCAAAGATAAATCTCCTTGTATTCTTCTGTAGTTTTATACCAGGTAATCCAGGCTGTTTCCTCTTCGCTCAGATTTTCTTTTGTTTTTAGATAGTCAAATCTTTCATAACTGTTATTAAAGAAAGAAGGAGCAGGCTTTACGCTTTGCTCCTCGGCTATATTTGCTGATATTAATTTGTTTTCTTTGACTTCCAAGCTTTTTTGATTGTCTTGAGTTTTAAATTTTTCTAAATCTATTGCCTCCAGTTCTTGCTCTAAAATATCCACATCCTCTTTTGACAGATAATCTTTTACGGCTTTTATTGTTTTTTTCCTTAATTGTTTTGGTTTTTGTATTTTTTGCTTGAAATCTTCCATATCGTTTATTGTGCCAAGGTGTTCGGCCAGCGGATGAGTTAATGTGACTCTGTGAGCTTCGCATAGAAACTTATTTTTTAGCGTGAAAACTTTAATTTTAGATAAATCAAACATACTGTATTTAATTTTTACTTTATCTCTAAAAAGCCGTATAAAACATCATCAAAGTAATCAGCTTTTAAAAACCGTATACCGTTTCTGCCAACTGACTTAATCACTGTTGCCATCATTAAATCATCAAGTTGCTTTTCATCAATTTTTTTCTTTTTAACAGTATTTAAAACCTCAGCTATTGTTTTATCTTTTTCATTCGAACAAGGTTGAGAGTGTCTGTATTCAAGCCAGCAGTCTATCATTCGCATTGTCTCTTGTATTGTTGGAATATAGTTATTATGAATTTCTTTGTGTAATTTTTCATTTCTTTTTAAATATGCCGGTTTTTTATCAGCTGAAGTGCCGGTATAGCTTGGGAGCATTTTTTCAAAGGATTCTTGAAATTCCAAGAAAAATCTTTCAATAACTTTTGCCCTTGCATTATATGGCTTTGCAAATATTGGCTTTATTCCTAACCTTGAGTAAAGCCCGCCAAAGCCAAGCTCGTCAAAATTCTTTGAATCATTAAAATATTTAGCCTTAAAAGCTTTGCCGTTATCTTGATATACAAAATCAGGTACTTTACCAAGATTTAGTATGGCATTTCTTAGAGCTGATGCAATACACTGGGTATTTTCTTCAAGCATTATTTCATACCCGACAAGTGCACCGCTCCTCCAGTCTAAAAAACCTACTAATGTTGCCCTTGTGGGCTTACCTGTAAATGGATTAATTATTTGGAAATTTAACCTGTGACCATCGGCTACAAGTACTTGTCCAACTTCTAATATCGAGGCATCTCTTATTAAAAAAGGCTCAACTTTATCTTTTAGGGCATTCTCGCCGTATCTGGCCAAAATCCATTTATCATAATTATGAATTTTAAACCATTCCGCAAATCTTCTAAAGGTGCAATCACTCGGAATGTTTTTAACCCCCTGGCGTTGAAGAACGTATTTAACCATTGAAATAGCTTTGCCTATTGAATAAGCATTAGGGCACAGAAGAATTTTAAGCAACAGTTGTTTTTCTTCATCAGTTAACACGCTTGTAAAGTTTAGAGTATTGGAATATTTATAATTAGCAATAAGCTTTGTATAATCCTCGCTGCCTTTTAGCATTTGTTTCCATCTGTAAAGTGAGCCTATAGCAATTTTACCCACTTTTTTATATATTTCAGGTGCGTATTGAGCTGTATTGTATAATTCAACAAATGTTGGGTTTGCAGTCTTTGCCGGCGGGTTTTCCTCTTTAAATTTTAACCATAATTGAACTAAATCATACTTAGCCAGCGCAAGTTCTCTGGCTTTATCCGGTATAACGTGCTCTTGTTTTGGTTGGATAATGGCAAGTGGT
>JANQHM010000129.1 GCA_028282645.1 Candidatus Gastranaerophilales bacterium | reverse complement strand
GGTGATGGTCATCACCTTTCTTATGTAATCGCTGTAAGCTTTTGATATAACTTGAGTTTACTTGTAAGCATCAGTACTCAACTGACCACTACCAATTTTTTTTTAATTTAGGGGCAAAAAATAAAAAAGAATTGTTTTTATAATATTGGGAATAAAATTGGAAGGGATAAATAAATGATAAATGGTGGACCTAATTCGCCTAAGGTGGCTTATAATTTAAATCCTGAGATGTTACAAGCTTTAGGCAAAATTAAATTAAAAGAAAAAGAAGCAGATATTGCAGAATCTCAAGGTAAAAGTCTTTTAAATGTTCTTGATGCTTGTGATAGAGGATCTTCTTCAGAAAAACTATATAAAAATAAAATTTTAAATAAAATAGTGTAAATCTATAATATCATGGAGGAAGGAAATGGCTTATGGAATTAATAATATTAACAATAACACAGCTTTTAAAGGATATGCTTCAAGTATTACTGATGATTCAAAACACTCAACGAGCTCCTATATACGTCCGGCACTCCAGGTAACTGCAACAGGAGCCGGTACATTTGGCTTATATAAAAGTTTTATGAAATTATTTAAAAATCCTCAAGGATGGCAAAAAAAAGCAGGTATTCTTCTGGCTTCTTTAATTCCTGCTGCCTGGCTGACAGATAAAGTTTTCAGGTTATTTAGCGGAAAGAAAAAAGAATTTATACAAGAATATAATCCGCTCCAAGAGGTATATAAGGAACTTGGCAGTGAGCAGTCGGGTTTTAAGCTCTAGGTGATGGTCATCACCTTTCTAGTGTCATCGTTATAAACTTTTGATATAACTTAAGTTTACTTGTAAGCATCAGTGCTTGATTGACCACTACCTAAGCTCTAATATTCACTTGCTATTTATTTAGTAATAATTGTGATGCAAAAAGTTCATTGTCTTAATTCTTTTTAAATTTTAAGCCAACATATAGATGTATCTTTTGACGAAAATTATTAATGTATTTATTACTGTTTTTTATTATAATTATTTATACTACTAAGTTATAGGACAATAAAAACAAAATGACTAAAAAACAGGTTCATTTAATAATTTCCGGTAGAGTGCAAGGTGTAGGCTTTAGATATAGCACCTTTCATCAGGCTGTTAATTTAGGCGTATTCGGCTGGGTAAGAAATATCCCTAACAATAAAGTAGAAGCCATGTTTGAAGGGGATAACCACATTGTCGAGCAAATGGTACAATGGTGCTATGAAGGTCCGCCAATGTCACGTGTTGACAATATAGAAATTGTAAAACAAGAATATACCGGCGAATTTGAAGATTTTTCCATCAGGAGATAACTTTCTATGTTAACAATAACCACTATTTTAGCTCTACTTACCGCTAGCGCACCAATAGATTTTAAGCCTATTCAGCTAGATGCAATCACACTGCCAGGGCAATCATCATCTTATACCTTTAAAGACGGTGTGTTACAAGGCGGAGTTAGTAGTATAAAGGTATTACCAAAAGAATTTTACGGTACCTGGTCGGTTTGCAGCGAAATGGTAGAATCCAGCCACCCTGATTTTTTTAGTAAAAAAGGTTCTCACCTTTGGAAGCTTGAAAGAATCGATAATATAATAAGGCTTTCTAATCCTTCAACAGGTGCATCAGCTTCTATAACAGTAAAGGAGGTTAAAAATAAAACAGCAAGTTTTACCAGAGAAAAAAATACGCGTAAATTAAGAGAATATGAAAATCCTAAAATTACCGTAGACGGGGATACTTTTTGGGGAACAGACGTCATTATTACAGAATACTATACTAAATCGGGTAGACTGATCGAAACTCATTATGTAAAATACAAAGTAAAGGGTGAAAGGATCTCCGGCCCGACGTTTGATAATATTTTAGGCAAGTAATTTATATTATATAGAGGTATTACAATGAAAGAACTCAATTATGATTTATTAATTTTAGGGGGTGGCCCGGCAGGCATGTCCGCAGCAATTTATGCAGCGCGAGGTAATTTAAAAACAGCTATTATAGATACAAGCATTCTGGGAGGCCAGGTTAACAATACGCTTGAAATAGAAAATTATCCGGGGTTTGGCCTGATTGGCGGATTTGATTTGATTCAAAAATTAGAAGACCACGTGGACAAATTTAATGTAGATAAACATATAATGCAAGAGGTTAAAAAAGTTAACCTGCTTGGCGAAGAAAAAATGGTGGAAACTGAAGAAGCAATATTTAAAGGCAAATCAATTATTGTTGCAACAGGCGCACAGCCTGCAAAATTAGGTGTTAGCGGAGAACAAGAACTTCTCGGGCGAGGTGTAAGTTATTGCGCAGTTTGTGACGGTGCGTTTTTTAGAGAAAAGGTAGTAACAGTTGTAGGCGGCGGCAACGCTGCAATAGAAGAAGCTCTTTATTTAACAAAATTTGCATCAAAAGTAAATGTTGTACATAGGAGAGACCAGTTAAGAGCTGATAAAATGTATCAGGAAAGAGCTTTTAAAGATCCTAAAATTAATTTTATTTGGGATACAGTGGTAAAAGAAATTAAAGGCGCCGAAAAAGTTGAAAAACTTGTTGTTAAAAACGTAAAAACAAATGGAATTTCAGAAGTGGCAACTGATGGTATCTTTCCATATGTAGGTTTTAGTGCAAACACAGAAATGTTTACAGAGCAGCTGGAGTTGGACCCTACAGGATTTATTAATACAGATATCAGTCTTTTAACAAATATTGAAGGTGTTTTTGCAGCAGGAGACGTAAGAGTAACACCATTAAGACAGGTTATTGTATCAGCTGCTGATGGTGCAATTTCTGCCAACGCAGCTATCAGATATATTGAGAGCAAAGAAACTGTTTTAACAAAATAAATTTTTAAAATTTAAATATTAAGTAGGTGGTAAAAAGTTTTCACCTTACTTGGTTATTACTCGTCTTATTCCTTTAAAGCTAAAAATATTATAAAAAATAAGGCTGCCCCGGTATGATCTGTAAAAGCGGAGCAGCCTTATTTTTTGTATAAATTACGCGCGCATCACAAAACCTGTACTTTTAGCCTTAAAGAGAGTTAAAAAAAATATTCAATTGTATGTTACGTAAAAATCAAAAATAATTTATACAACGATAATTTTTGCTTACAAATAAAGATAAAAATATATTATAAAAATAAGTATCAATACGTGTAAAAACGAAAAAAGAAAGCTTTTTTCTTTACATTCAAGACCAGACTCCTGACCTGTTACGGATCAGAGTATTTGTTAATAAATTTTAACAATAGATGCATTGGAGAAAAGCTAGTAACGACAAGTATTTTCATTAATATTTTTTTTTATTTAGGGGGTCTAATCCAACCGGATGATGCTTCTGTAACCAAAATAATTAAAAATACTTATATACAAGGTTAGTTAACTCGGCATTTAAATTAGTTTATTAGGTTATGTACCAACTCAAAAATTACATTTCAGATTCTTTAATCAGATAAAAGCTAATAAAATAAACTATTCTCTGAATTGCACAGCGGGAGCGTTAATTAAAAAGTTAAATGGTCAATTTTACTTTTTTAAGCTCATTTCAAAGAGTAGTCTGAAATTTAATTGATGAGCAGTATTAAAAATATTAAGGGGTTGGATTATGAAGAAAATGACTGATACAAATTTAGACACAGAAATGTCTATGTTGGATGAAATCTTAAATATATGCAAAAATCAGCATCCTGTTATGATTTGGTGGTTTGTTGCAGTTTCTTTAAGTTTATTTTCTATTTATTATCTTTTATTAACAAAGTTGTAAAAAAATATTTGTCATAATAAATCAAAGCTTTATTATTTAATTAAAAAAATAGTAAGGCTTTTCTATTTCTATAAAATCGGGGAATTAAAAATAAAATGGTTTTATATAGACTATCCTGTAAATACGCAGGAGTTTTTTTATGTTTAATTTTATAAATACAATATTTACATTTGTAATACAATATAAAAAATTTTTTTTGATGATCCCGCTTATACTTTTAGCTGTATTCGTAATTTTGTATATTTTTAAATATGTATTAAAACCTGCAATTATTCTAGAATTTAAGGACTCTCAAATTGTTCCTAAAGGTACAGTTGTTGAATTTAAAGGGCATAAAATCAGTAAAATACATAAAATAAAGCTAAGTGATGATTTAAAAAAGACTTATGCTTATTTCAGGCTAAAATCTATGTTTATGAAATTACCCAGAAACATCATAGCAACATTAAGAATTAATAAAAATACAGGTAAAGAATTTATTCAGTTACAATTGCCTGAAAATCCGTCTAAAAAAAAATTAAGGCATAATATTGTAATAAAAGCAGAATCAGCACCCAGTCTTGACGCTTTTATAGAAGAACAACTTGAAAAAGGTACTCTGGACACAGTCAGTGGTGATTTTACAGAAACTATGACAAATATTAATAAAACTACCAGAAAAATTGAACAGACTGTAAATCAAATAAATTCTATAATAAAAGACAATCGTAACAACATAAATATTACTATAAGTGCTTTAGCCAGGACTGCCCAAAATATAGAAAAAATCTCTAAAAATATTAATACTATTACTAAAGATAAAAAGCTTAAAGATAATATAATAGATATCACCACTAATGTTGAGTCTTTTACTAAAAATATTGATAAGATAACTATAAATATAGATCGGCTTACTACATCAAAAGAGTTGACCAGGACCATGAAAAGTTTGGAAGAATCAATGGAAAGCTTAAAATATACTTCTGCAAACTTAAGAAATATAACCAAAAACGTAGATTGCGCTACGAGAACTTTGCATGTAACTTTTGGCAAAGTTAACTGCCTGCTTGATAATGCAAATATAACTACCAAGAATCTTTATTGTCTGAGCAATGGAGCTCAAATTATGCTAAGCAAACGCTTTTTATTGCCCAGAATGATGTTTGGCAAGCCCGGTAAGGTATTTGAAGAGCAGAGGCAAAACTGTATTTGTCCCTACTAAAGGTATTTTTTAAGTAAATTATGATATTGACAAAATGTTTGGCTTACCGTATAATTTATATTAATTAAATAATATTTTTCAGATTATTTAATAACATTATACTTACTTAATAATTTAAAAAAAGTAACCTGAAGTTTAATTTTAAAAAGATAAAAAAATTGAGAAAATAAGAATATTTCAGTAAGTATCGACAGATTATTTTGAAGTTATGTTCAAAATAATTAAAAAAAAATAAAGTGTAAAATTAGTTGAAGTATCAAGAAGATCTTTAAAATTTAAAAAAGTTAGGAACATAAAACAATGTATTATCAAATAAACATAAAGCGTTTAATTATAAATTGCCTGAATCTAAAAAAAATAATTCATAGATATAAAAATTTTTTGCAAGTAAGTTTGACTTTTCACAATTCTATTTCTAAAACTGCCATTGAAGAAGAAAATAGAGGCAGAAGCGAATTATACGTATTTTGTCATCATATTTATGAATATAAAAAAGGCTTAAGAAATCTTGTATTGACAACAGAAAGGGCTCAAAACAGAAAAATTATTGAAAAAAGGCTAAAAAAAGAAAATATTCCATACGTTATACATGATATAACAAATGATAAAATTAATATATACTTTGGAAAACAGCATTGTATTGATGTTGTTTCTACTTTTGATTCAAGATTAAACAAGTTAACTCCCGAGCAAGACTTTATATTGGGTATAATGCTTGGATATGACAGGTTAGGACAATGTGAAAGATATCTTAAAAGGTTTTCAATGCCTATCAATAACTTAATAGATCTGGCTACGTCATAAGAGATTCAAGGTTTCTAATCTTGATAAAATAGATTTATTTAAAATTATATAACTTGAGTAACTATAGAGGAGTTTTATTATGATAAAAAAATATCTACAACAAGCTCATGATTACGGATTTGATGTTATTGTTCAGTTTAGTTACTGTTGTAATGCAAGATATACAGGCAAAATTCTTGATTTAGACGACAAAAATTTTTGTCTGCTTCATCTTGGGGAATCAAACTCAATTAGCTGGATTTTTAAAATAGATGATATTAATTATATCGGTATTTATAAAGAAAAGCTATTAGCTGGTTATGAAACAAGTGTAATGACCGAACAAAATAAAGAAGGAGCATAAATATGGAAATTAAAGTACTTTATGGAACAGAAACAGGTAACTCTGAAAGTCTTGCAAAGGAGGCAAAAGTAAAACTTACTGCTAGTGGTTTTGATACAGAAGTGCTTGATATGAAAGATGTTAGCGCCAAAAAACTTTCAGGTTTTAAAAATGTATTGATAATAACTTCTACCTGGGGAGATGGTGAACCTCCGGATAATGCTGAAAATTTGTATAATGAACTTAAGGATGCTTCCGGACTCGATTTTTCCAATCTTAATTATGCGGTTTTAGCTCTGGGACAATCCTTTTATGAGCATTTTTGTAAAACAGGCAAAGATTTTGACGAATGGCTAGAAAAATATGGAGCTAAAAGGATTTTACCAATTCAACTTTCTGATGATGATTTTAATGATATCTTTCCTGAATGGATACAAAAAGTTCAAAAAACTTTTAATTAACAGCCTGTCTGGTTAAAAGGCTCATTTACAGACTGCGATGTTAAAGCTGAAGCGGCTTGCTTGGCAAGGCTATGCAAGCTTTAACAAGACAGCTTCTATTTTTTGACCATCACCAATTATTTAATAGGCTTTATAGTCTCCAAGACGCTGCAAGTATTCCTTGCAGTTATCTATGGTATCTTTACTCGCAAGTATAGATATAACAGATGGATTGTTAAAATGCTTATTTGCAGCGCGTTTAATATCTTCGGGCTTAAGCTCATCAATATACTTTAAAAGTTTTTGTATTTCTGTTGCTCCATAAGGAGAATTAAGCCCGTTTTTTATCAAAAATGATTTCCCGATAGAAGATTGTGCCCCTAGTATTAAGTTGCTTTTTATTGTTAATCTTGCTGCATTAAGCTCATCTTGCGATACAAGTTGAGTCTTTAAGTCGTTAATATGCTTTTTGTATCCTTCCAGAGTACCTTTTAAATTTTCATACAAAGGTGTAATTTTGCCGTCTTCGATACTTCTGGTGTCTACCTTTACATCCATCATAACATTACCGGTTTTACCGTCATATTCACAGTAAGACCTTACTTTATACGGCGCCATCTTCTGCGTTTCTCTAAGATCCTGGAATAATCTTGACTGGCTGTTTCCGCCCAAAATCTCATTTAATACTTTTAAAGCAATATAATCAGCTTCGCTATCAATATTAACTTTGTAAATTTGAACTATATGAGCCTGATTACGATCAACGGCTTCTGTAATGACTTTTGTTTTATCAAGTTGTGTATTTTGATAATACTTTTCATATTTATACGGAGTCACTTTAGGTAGTTCAGTTGCAATCTTATTTTCTATTGCACTTATTTGATTTTGATCTTTATCTAAAGGATCTGTTATAACAGCTCTACCCTGTGAATTATTCATTATATTGCTATATAGATTTTTTACATCATCTAAAGTTACACTATCAATAGACTCTAATATTTTTCTTTGGCTAAATCCATAGGAATCATTCGGATATAATATTTCATAAGCACGACTAACAGGATCTTTAGTTGTACTGGTTAAGGCTACTTTTGTTTCTTCTTTTGCCTTTTTAAAGCTTTTCTCGTTAAATGAGGGATATAACAACATTTCTTTCATTATATCAGTAGCCAAGCCTAAATTTTTATCAGGACAGTCAGCTTCTACTGTTATATTATCTCCTCCTGTATTTATTACAATACCAAGATTATTAGCATCAATAATTTCGTTGATAGTCTCTTCATCGTGCTTTTGAGTGCCTTTTGACATCATCAGCCCCAAGATTTCTGCGGTACCTGGCTTTGTGTCAGGCAGTCTGTTAGCTTTAAATTCTATAATAAAACTTGTTCTTATTGTATTTTTGTCATTATTTAACACCAGATGAACATTATTTTTTAAGTCTTTTTCTTTTATATTCTCAAAATTTAAACTGCCTATACTGCTGCCGGTAAAGTTTACGGCTTTGGGCTTATCTGCTGTTTTATTTATATTTTGAGAATTAGCGGTATTATTTGTTTGATCCGGGTGGATCATTACTATAGCAGTTTTATTTAAGTCCAGATATTTTTTAGCAGCGTTTTGAATATCTTGGGCTGTTAAACTTTTAATTAGCTCAGGTAATTGAGTATATGCGCTTATGTCTCCATGTGAAATAAGCGCATCACCCACAAGGTTAACCAATCCTGATGATCTTTCACTGACTTTATTCAGGGCATCGTTCAGTTTATTTTTAACTATGGCTAATTCTTTATCAGAAATAGGCTTTTGAGTAATATCAAATAAAGTGGAATATATTCGCTTAAGCCCTTTTTCTTCTTCGCCCGGCATAAAGTTTACACTCAAGCTTATAGCTTGCGGATCATTTAAGTTAGGGCTTATTACATTTCTGTCAACAATAGGATCAGTGTTAAACTCTTTTAAAGCTTTATTTAATTTGGCATTTTCAAAGCCTGTCAACGCACAGCAAAGCCCCGAAACCGCAAGAGTTTCTTTATAATCTTTGTTTTTAGGACCGCTAAACCCCATATTTAATATCACCGAATCAACGTTAGAATCAGCAAGGTCAGTTCTTGTTGTTTTACTTATAGGTTTTAGTTCTTGATAGTGCTTTTGTGTTTTGTTTATAAAATCGTCCATATTAGTCGGGACGGATTTTTTTTGATTCATATATTTGCTTACTTGTTGAATAGTCTTTTCACTATCAACATCACCAACTATTACTGTTGTCATGTTATCAGGTGTATACCATTTATTATAAAAATTTCTGACATCTTGTTGCGTTAATCCCCTGATATTTCTGTCCGCTCCGGCTACTAACCCCTGATAAGGAGCTTTGATATTAAACAAATTTTTTAATAATATATTATAAGATTTATCATACGGGCTATCTTCATACATATGTATTTCTGATATAACAATTCCTTTTTCTTTATCAAGTGTTTTTTGAGTAAACTTAGGAAAATGCAGCATGTTAGCGTGCATTTGTAAAGCATTGTCAATATACTCCTGCTTTTGTATCGGTGAAATTATATAATAGTCAGTTTGATAAGTCCCGGTACTGGCATTATATTTGCCTCCCATTCTATTTACTCTTTTAACTAATTCACCGGACTCTAGCTGACTAGATCCATTAAAAAGATTGTGCTCTATATAATGGCTTATACCTCTATTGCTTAGAGGATTATTATTTTTATCTTTTTTATATGCATCGTCTTCGTTAAACGATCCTACTTTTACAAATGTTTTAACCTCAAAAGGTTTTTCCGGGGCATTTAATATAATTACTTTTTGTCCGTTATCAAGCCTGTATATATCTGCTTTATCATAATAAGGCGGTTTAAAGTTACCTATTTTTTTATATCCCAGCTTGGGCAATGTCCGCGCTTGCAAAGCAGAAATAATTAATTGTGCATTTATTTGATTATCGGCTTTTACCGGTGGTATACCTGAATCAGTTACGTTTAATAGCATAGGCTGTAGAGTATTAGCCTTAAACGCAAGATTATTTGTTATTTTTTTATTTTTAATTTCCACTTACTTACTTATCCCCGGACATTGTATTTACTGTATATATTTATATTTTTTTAATTCCCTAATTTTATTAAGGAAAAGCATTTAAAATAATTGAATAATTTTTTTATTATATTACGATAAATTTACAAAAATCTATTTATTAGCTAAACTTTAGTTGTAAATTTGCTATAAATGCGCAATTGAAAGATTGACAAGATTATATAAACAAAGATAAAATCAGTATATTAACTCGAACATATTTTATAAATTTATCAGATTACTCTAATAGGAAGAATGGTGCGCATATGAAAGTAGTTGTAAAATTAACAGGATTAGTTTTATTAATTTTCTTGATTAATTTATTTTTTTCAATCCCTACTTCATTAGTAAAAGTGCCTAAAATTTTGCACATTGCATCTTATCATGAAGAATTTAGTTGGACCCAAAATATAAATAAGGGTATTAAAGCAGGCTTAAAGAATACACCCCATAAATATAAAATTTTTTATATGGATACAAAAAGAAAAAGTTTAAAAAAAGAAATAGAAACTGCTGCCAAAGGAGCGAAAGCATTAATTAAAAAATGGCAGCCTGATATAGTTATTACATCAGACGATAATGCCACCAACTATATTGCAGCCAGGTATGATCCAAAATCTAATATTAAATATGTTTTTACAGGTGTAAATAATGAGCCCTCAGGGTATAACGCGCCAAATTCTCATGTTACGGGTGTACTTGAGCGTATTCGAGCAAGAGATAGTGTGATATTTTTAAATTTATTAAAAAAAGATAGCCGCAACATTGTTATATTAACAGACAATTCACCTTCAAGCTTACTGATAAGCCATCAATTAAAAAAAGATCTTCTTAAAGAAAATGTTAATATACTTTCTTCTTATTCAACAAATTCATTTGAAAACTGGAAAAAAATTATAAAAAAATATCAGTCCGGTGCAGATGCTTTTTTTGTTGTGCTATACCACACACTAAAGGATAAAAATGGAATTCACGTTCCTTGCAATAAAGCTATGAATTGGATAACAACTAATTCGAAAATCCCCGAAATAGGATTCTGGCCTTTTGTTGTAAGTGGAGGAGGGCTGGGCTCGGTTACTGTTGAACCATTTGAACAAGGTAATCAAGCCGCTAAAATTGTAAAAAAAATATTAAATGGTAAAAATCCGGCTACAATTAAGCCTAGAGCCACACTTAAGCGAAAAATGTACATAAATGCTCAAAGGGCTAAAAATTTAGATATAGTTATTTCTGACCAACTAAAGCCTATTGCCACAATTATCGAATAAAATTACTACATCTAAAATACTTTGATTACATAAGAAAGGTGATGACCATCACCGATTTTAGATTGAACAAACTTGGTCATTGTTTAGAATCTTTTTCAAGTATTGACCTGTATAAGAATGATCAAATTTAGCTATATCTTCAGGCGTACCTTCTCCAATAATTAAGCCGCCGGCATTGCCGCCTTCAGGCCCAAGGTCAATTATCCAGTCGGAAGCCTTAATAATATCAAGGCTATGCTCAATAACCACAATAGTATTACCGCCATCAACAAGCCTGTTAAAAATGTCCACCAACTTGCTCAAATCATACCAATGCAGACCTACAGAGGGTTCATCCAGCAAATATAATGTTTTGCCTGTACTTCTTTTATTTAACTCAGATGCCAACTTAACCCTTTGCGCTTCACCTCCTGATAATGTAGTAGCACTCTGGCCTAGTTTAATATAGTCTAATCCCACGTCATACAAGGTTTGCATCTTATTAGCAACCTTCGGTATATTAGCAAAAAACTCCAGCGCTTCCTCAACCGTCATATTCAACACATCAGAAATAGACTTTCCTTTATATTTCACTTCAAGCGTTTCACGGTTATATCTGGCACCTTTACACACATCACAGGGTATATGCACGTCGGGCAAAAAATTCATTTCAATAATATTAATTCCATCGCCTTTGCAGGCTTCGCACCTGCCTCCTTTAACATTAAAGCTAAATATCCCCTGAGCGTAACCGCGGGTTTTTGCCTCATTAGTCAGAGCAAATAACGCTCTAATATGATCAAAAACTCCGGTATATGTAGCCGGGTTACTTCTAGGAGTACGTCCTATAGGACTTTGATCTATGTCTATTACCTTATCAATAACCTTTTCAATACCTAATATCTGCTTAACTCCCTGAGGTTTTGGCGTATTTTTTCCTAATTTATGTTTTAAATATTTATGAAAAATATCAAATATCAAAGTAGATTTCCCCGAACCGCTAACTCCAGTAACTGATACCAATTTACCAAGCGGTATATCTACACTCAAGTTTTTAAGATTGTTTTTATTGGCATTAACTATTTTAATAATTTTGCCATTGCCTTCTCTGCGTTCAGTTGGTATTTTTATACATTTTCTACCTGATAAATACTGTCCTGTTAATGAATCAGCAGCTTTTACGATATCTTCAGGCTTACCTTCAGCCATAATTTCACCACCATGAATACCTGCCTTAGGACCAATATCAACAACCCAATCAGCACGCCTTATTGTCTCCTCGTCATGCTCAACAACAATCAGTGTGTTACCAAGATTTCTAAGCCTCACCAAAGTATTCAGCAACTGATCATTATTTACTTGATGCAATCCAATGCTTGGCTCATCCAATACATATAACACACCTGATAACCCGGATCCTATTTGCGTAGCTAAACGTATTCTCTGTGCCTCACCACCTGATAAACTTCCGGCAGCACGCGCTAAAGTCAAATAATTAAGCCCCACATCCACTAAAAACTTAAGCCTTTCTCTTATTTCGTGCAATAGCTTGTTAACAATGTTTAATTGATAATTAGTAAGCTTTAAAAACAAATCAGACATAAACTCGTGACAATCTTTAATAGACATATCAGCTACATCCGCAATTGACTTATCAGAAAGTGTTACAGCCAGAGAAAATTCTTTTAGCCTTTTACCCTTACAATTAGGGCAAGGCGTCTGGGTCATATATTTTTCAACCTCCTGCCTGACCAAATCAGAAGTAGAGCTATCATAGCGTTTTTTAAAATACGGTATTACACCTTCATACCTGGCACAATGAGATTTTCTTCCTCTTCTTTTAAAATCATCATAAGTAAGCATAATAGGCTCTGTACTGCCATATAGTATAATCTCCGAGTGAGCTACGGATAAATCCTGAAAAGGTATATCCATTCTAATGCCATAATGCTCGCATACAGAGTCAAGCAAGTCTACATAGTACTTGTTACCGGTTTTAGCCCAAGGGTAAATAGCACCCTTTGCCAATGATAAAGACAGATCTGGTACAATTAAGTCAGGGCTTATTTCAAAATGAGCACCCAAGCCGCTACAAGTATCACATGCCCCGTACGGACTGTTAAAGCTGAACATTCTCGGTGATAACTCGTCAAAGCTCAATTGACATTTTTCACATGCCAGCTTTTCCGAATATATCTTTTCTTGGCCTTCGACTATATCTATAATGACCAAGCCGTTAGCTCTTTTTAAAGCAGTTTGTACACTATCAGCAATTCTGGAGCGTGATGCGGGTTTTACGGCGATTCTATCGACTACAAGGTCAATATCGTGTTTTTTGGTTTTAGCCAATTTTATTTCATCTTCATCCAGGTTATAAATTTCACTGTCAACTCTAACTCTAACAAAGCCTTCCTGCTTAAGCTCACTAAACAGCGAAGAGTATTCACCTTTTTTACCTCTTACGACCGGCGCAATTATTTGTATTTTAGTTCTTTCTTCCAACTCTAGTATATTGTCAACAATCTGATCAATGGTTTGCGGAGATATTTGGCTACCGCACCCGGGGCAATGCGGCGTTCCAATCCTTGCATAGAGAAGCCTTAAATGATCATATATTTCTGTAACCGTACCCACTGTGGAACGCGGATTATTATTAGTTGATTTTTGGTCAATAGAAATAGCAGGACTAAGTCCTTCGATTGATTCAACATCAGGTTTGTCTAATTGCCCTAAAAATTGTCTGGCATACGTGCTAAGGCTTTCCACATATCGTCTTTGCCCTTCAGCAAATATAGTATCAAAGGCAAGGCTGCTTTTGCCTGAACCGCTTACCCCGGTAAAAACTACCAACTGATTTTTAGGTATTGCCAAATCAACGTTTTTCAGGTTATGTTGATTTGCACCGCGTATAACGATTAATTCGTTTCCTGTCCCAAAGTCCATAATTTGTTTCCATAGTTTGATTATCATTAAAATTATTACATATACCTATTTAAAATTATAGTTAAGATAAAAAAATATTAATATGCATTGCTTCTATATAAGGGCATGATCGAGGAACAAAATAAAAAATGCAGTTAATATTAACTGCAACAGCTGTATAAGATATAAGGGTATAAGGTATTAAGGATGTAAGGGATAATAAGATAATAAAAAGTATTTATTACAGGTTCCAAATTAAATTTCAGATTTCTCTTTTGAATGAGCTTATATAAAAAGTAAAATTGACCATTTAACTTTTTAACATTCCTGCTCCGCAATTCAGAGAATAGCTTATTTTGGTGATGGTCATCACCTTTCTTATGTCATCGGTGTAAGCTTTTGATATAAGTTAAGTTTACTTGTAAGCACCAGTACTCAACTGACCAATACCCTTATTTTATTAGCTTTTACCTGATTAAAGAACCTGAAAAGTATTTTAGAGTTAGTATATAGGTTTTAATATTTTATAAATAAATTAATTTATGGGTAACTCTCGTTGGGTGGAGGTCATAACCTTTCTTATTTACTTTACTCGGCATTAGGCTTATTTCACTAGCCATAACACGGCTAAGTGACCTGAAACGTATTTTTGAGTTAGTAGAGTTATTTTATTTTTTATCCTTTTTATTTGCTTCTTTGTACTTACTTATCTCCAATATTATAAAAACAATTGGTTTTAAAAAATTGCTTTGTATTAGTTATAAAATTAAAAAAAATTATAACAAAATATCTTTATGATATGTTTTTAATATTTTTATTATATTTAATAGTTATAATTTAGTAGCCTTATTTATATTTTAAATTTTAAAATGCTTTTTAATATATCTTAACTTATTGATTTAAAAGCATTTTTTAAGTAATTTATTTAATAAACAGAGAGTAAAGTATTAATAAAGAGGAGTTTAAAATGAGCGCAATAAAAGATAAATTAAACCAGTTAGGCTACACCCTACCGGAAGCACCAGTACCGGTAGCATCATATATTTCAGTTACTCAAGTGGGTAACCTTGTTTATACATCAGGTACATTGCCGATGGAAAACGGAAAAATAAAATACACAGGCAAGATTAATAATCAAAACTATGAAACAACAGGTTATGAAGCTGCAAAACTTTGTACACTAAATGCCCTAAGTATTTTAGATAAAGAAATAGACCTTGATAATATAAAAAAGTTTGTTAAACTCACAGGATTTGTTAATAGTGAAAGTGGCTTTATTCAACAACCAAAGGTTATTAACGGCTCATCAGATTTGTTAGTAGAAGTGTTTGAAGAAGCAGGCAAGCATACTCGCTCAGCCGTAGGAGTAAGTGATTTGCCCCTGGATGTAAGCGTGGAAATTGAGTTCATTGTAGAAATTAAGTAAGGAATAAAAAGTTTTTTCTTTTTATCCGCCCCGTATCCCCTCATAGGGGGAAATTCTTTTTTTTGCCTTGCTTTTCGTCGACTTCATTTCTCCTTCAATTTTATTTAACTTTTTAAGTTGAGGAGTAGAATAAAAGCTCGCTCGGCCTTAAGATTTAAAGATGAAAACTTTTTACCACCTACTTTAAGTAGAGATTTTATAATTTGGATGCGGTATAGTTTTAAGGTATAAAATATAATATACTATATCTTACGATTGAAGAGTCTGAAAAGTATTTTTGAGTTAGTACTTAGGGTGATGGTCATCACCTTTCCTATGTCATCGCTGTAAGCTTTTGATATAACTTGAGTTTACTTGTAAGCATCAGTACTCAACTGACCACTATCATATTTATGTATATTAAAAATCAGCTGGGGTTTTTATGCTAAAAATTAGAAATTTAATTCTTTCAGATATCAGAAAAATTAAAAAAATGATTGAATATATAAACCCGGGTATTACTTCAAATATAGCTTTTGAAGAAAATATCGGTCTGTTTCCCTTTAAGCTGTTACATAATACCCTGCCGTTAAATTTAAAATTTTTGCAGGAAAACTATGTAGCTGTTCAGGATGGTGAGCTTTTGGGAGTAATTGGTTTAGTCCCGGATAGTAAGTCTAAAACCCGATGGAAAATTAATCGCTTGATACTGCACGCAAATGCCCACGATGTAGGGAAGCAACTAATAGATTTTGTTGTAAATAAATATGGTGCAAATGGAGTAGGTACTTTTATTTCAACAATAGATGAAAATTATACAGATGCAATCACTCTATTTGTAGATGCTTGCGGATTTAGAAACTGTACAAAAATAAATGTATGGAAATATAAAGTTTTACCGCAAGGTAATAAATTATTAAGCTGTGACTATATAAGAGAAGCAAAAGTATCAGATGCAAAAGCCTTGATGGAATTTGAATGCCAGTGTTTATTCCCTCATGTAAGGCCATCTATTAAATACTGCGAATCTGATTACAAACAAAGTTTAATGGAAAAAGCCGTTAATATTACAAAAAACATAAAAATTAAAAAATTTATATTTGAAAGTTCATCTGGCAATATCGACGGGCTATTAACAATTAGGACCCGTGATAATTTAAATTTTTGGGCTGATGTCGTATTATCTTTGCCTTATGAAAATTATTATGCAGACCTGATTAATTATATAGTAAACTATGTATCTTCGTATAGCTCAGATGCAAAATTATATATTTACGTAAAAGAGTTTTACCAAACCCATAATACCCTTACAGACGTATTGCCCCAAATTGATTTTGAGCCTTTTAGAGGTTTTAACATTTTAGTAAAAGATTATTGGCGGACCTTGCCGGGCAAAGAGGCTAAGAAAAATCCCATACTGTTATTTACGGATATAACCAGCCCTGCTTGCAAGTGGTATATGGAAAGTCAAAAACATGAAGATGGCCATCACCTTTTAGCGCACTAACTTGCCTAGCACCCTTGTAAATAAATATTTTTTGGCTTTTAATAGGGCATACAGTTTTACTATCAAATTATATTCGCGTTCCAATTGAAATATTTTTAAATCATAAAAATCAAACCCGTAACCATCAGCATATCTTGTATATTTTTCAATATTATACAGGATTTTTAAGTAATTATTTTTCTTATAATAAATTAAACCAAGGTTATAATAAAACATTGGGAACTTATTATTAATTTCTAAACCTTTATTAAAGCTTTTTATCGCGTTAGCAATGTCGTTTGCCCAGAAGTAAATCAAACCTTTATAATTATAAATTTTATAATCGTTAGGTTGCAAATTTAATACTTTATCCAAGCAAGATATTGCTTCGGAGAAACTGCCTGTTTGGATATATGTATTTACCATGTTAAGATAAATAGCCGGATTATCTTGAATTAAGTCCAAGGCGTGTTTAAAAGCATCTATTGATTTGTCAAAATCTCCAAGCTTAAAATAGGTATTTCCTAAATTATTATAAGCAACATACTCATTGGGTACAAGCTCGATTACTTTTAAATAATTTTTTTTTGCTTTTTCATAATTTTCAGTTTTATAAAAGAGATTTCCTAATGTATTAAATGATTGAATAAGTTTAGGATTAATTTTTACGGATTCTCTTAAGTGATTTAAAGCTTGCTCAAAATTATTTCTGGTAAAGTAAGCACGACCCAGGTTATAATGGACAAAACTTTCCTGCGGCTTTAATTTTAGAGCTTTTAAAAAATATTTAATTGCTAAGTCATATTTATTCTGTACTGTATAGGATAATCCTAAATAATTATAAGCATCAAAATTTTGATCATTTATATCTGCTGTTTGCTGGAAGTATTTAATGGCTTCATCTAAATTTTTAAGTTTTAAGTTAATATATCCCATTAAATATAATATCTTTTCTCTGGAATGGGAGAATTGAAGTGCTTTTTTCTGGTTTTCAAGGGCTTTTTCGTAATCTTGATTATAAATATATGCTTCTGAAAGGTTATTATAAAACAGTACTTCTTTTGGAGAGCTTAAGACTGCTTTTTTATAATATTTTATTGCTAACTCATGCTGATTTTTTTTACTGTAAATATCTCCAAGATTATTTAAAGCCCAGCCATGGTTAATATTAGTTGATAATGCTTTTTTATATTGGTATATTGCTTTTTTTATATCTCCTAAATCCTTATAGCAATTGCCAAGATTATTGTGTACATGCGTATAAGCCGGATTTATCTCTAAAGCTCTTTTAAAATGTTCAATTGCTTTTTCTTGTTTTCCTGATCGATAATAAATATAACCCAGAATATTATTTGCCCAAGCATTTTGGGGATCTATTTTTAAAAGTTTTTTTTGATTTTCAATTGCTAAATCATATTTTCCGCTATAAACATAGGCATTACCTATATTATTATAATAATCTGTTGATTTAGGGTTAAATTTAATTGCCTTTTTAAAATATTTAACAGCTTCTTTATATTGACCGGATTTTAAATAGATTTCTGCAAGTTTTGAATAAACCTTTTCATTATTAGGATTTTTAAAGACCAGTTTTTGTATGTACTCAATAGCCATGTCAAAATTGTTTATCTTGAAAGCAATGTCAGAGATCGCAAAATAACAATTCATATTGTCGGGATTTTTGCTTAAGGCTTCTTTTAGCACGTCAATTGCAGCATAATAATTTTGTTTTTTATAATAAATATTAGCAATATGCAGTAAAACTTCATCATTTTTTGGATTAATTAATGACGCTTTTTTAAAGCATTCCAAAGCAAGCTCGATGTTGTCGGAATCCAGATATTTTTTTGCAACATTGATAAAATAATTTTCTCTATTAGTTGTTTTTTTATCTGTCATTTTTACTTGCACTCTGCCAGTATAGCTTTTGGGGCAAAATATATATATATAATGCACATTAATTATTCCGGTTTGAAATTAAATTTATGTTTTCTACCTTACACTGCACTAATATATTTTAGAGTAATTCTATTTAATATTGTATAAATTCAAAAAATTTATCCTTATTAAACACTACACCCCTATTTGAATAATCTGAAAAGTATTCAGAGGTAGCATAAATAAATATTATAATAAGTTTATACACATTAGCAATCAAAAAAATCAAAAATATTAAAAAAAATTTATTAAGTATTCATGAAGCATTCTTTTAAGTTATTACATATAAGCTTGTTAATTTTATTTAAATTATAATTTATTTCTTCAAAATTTTCTTTACCTTTGGGCAGTGTAGTAAGTAATTTGCTTATACATAAAGAGTTTAATGTGTCTATATAAGTATAATTTATCATTCTCATACCCTCATTTCTTCTTTATAAGAATATACTATTATAAAAACAATAAAAAAATGCTAATTGTTATTTTGGTTATTTATTATTAAAAAATTTAATTTTTAAGCAGAATATTTAGAACTCCCGGACCATACTAAGTTGTAATAATTAATGTTAGTATTAAAATAGTTATAGGTTAACTCTAAAATACTTTTCAGATTATTCAATCGTGTAAAAGCTAATAAAATAAACTATTTTCTGAATTGTGAAGCGGGAGTGTTAAAAAATGAAATGGTCAATTTTACCTTTTTACCAAGTTCTTTCCAAAGAGAAATCTGAAATTTAATTTAAAACCTGTATAATAATGTTAAAACGGAATGCACAAATGAAACTAAAATTATTAGCTTTAATAACAATAATGACCACAAACATGGTTTTTGCAAACTCTGGTATAGATTATGACCTTGCTTTGAAGGAATTGGAAAACCAAAATTATGAGTTGGCGGTTTATTACTTTACCAGGATTTTAACTGTAGATCCTAACAATGCCATGGCTCATTATAATTTGGGTGTTGCGTATAAAAACCTGAACATGCCGGATAAGGCACTGACTGAGTTCGAAAGAGCAGCCGGTCTTAAAATGAGAGAATCAACAAAAGCAAAACACAAAATATTTAGTCAAAATAAAACATTAGATTTTAAGTATAAAATTCCTCAAACAACAAATTTTTATAATATTTTAAAAGAAAGAAGCTCTGAACAATCTGATTCAAGTTGTAATGATTATCATAGATCCACGCAGGAAGCGACAAATCGTGCAGTTAATTCTATAGTTAATAATTTAGATGAATTTAATGCAAGCAGCAAACAAACTAATAACACTGCTGTAAAAAGAAATTCTCAGGAAAGGGACTACTTGGATATTGCAGACATTTACTATGATAATCATAAATATACTACTGCAATAATTTATTATAATTATGCCCTGGATTTGAATGCCCAAAATGATTACTCATTTTATAAGATTGCCAGTTGTTACAGAAATAAACGACAATACAAAGATGCTTATTATTATATTAATAAGGCACTAGCTATTAAACCGACTGTGCAGGAGTATCTTGATTTAAAATCGCAGATTGCTTATAACTTTAAAAATAATTATGTAAATCTTAGCAATCGTACTGATAACAATGATATACAAGCTTTTGCAAAACAAAAAATTGTGAAACAGGATATAATTTCAAAAAAGAATCACCAGAACTCAGAGTACTACAATAATCAGGGTATAAAGCTATACAGTAAAGGTGATTTAGATAAAGCAGGAAATTATTTTAAGAAAGCTATTGAAATGAATCCTGATTTTGCCAGTGCTTATAATAACCTTGCAAATGTAGAATATAAACGTGGAAACTTTAATAATGCCAAAGAAAACTATATTAAATCCATAAATTTAGATAAAAATTACGTAGAAGCCTATTATAACCTTGCTTTGTTATATAAGCAAGAAAATAAAAGAGATAAAGAACTGGAATACTTAAATAAAGCTATAAAACTAGATCCGTTTTATTATAATGCTTATTATGCAAGGGCTTTTTATTATAAATCTCAGGGTGAGCCGGGGAAAGCAAAAAGTGACTTGAAGAAAGTTACCGTACTTAAAAAAGACCACGTAAAAGCTCATTATAATCTTGGCATCCTGTATGCTAACGAATCCAGAATTGAGGAGGCCGTAGACCACTTAAAACAAGCATTAAACTACGCGCCTGATGATGCTAAATTATATGCTAAATTAGCTAAGTTATACGCATTTAGCGCTAATAACCCAAAGTCTATTCAGTATTTTTTTAAAGCTTTAGAACTAGATCCTAAAAATTCTAATATTTATATGGAATTAGGAAAAAAATTTATTCAAAGCAATCAAAATGTTAAAGCAATAGAAGTTTTAGAAAAGGCAAATTCTTTAAATTTAAATAATCCGGACGTTTTAAATAGTTTAGGTTTAGCTTATATGGCACTTGGCAAAAGATCAAAAGCTCTTGCTGCTTTTAGAAAAGCAGTATTAATTGATCCGTCCAGACCAATTTATCATTATAATCTAAGCCAGGGTTATTTAGCGATGAATGACAATGAAAACTCAATGAGAGCGTTTCAGAATGCCATAACTATCAAGCCTAAGGATTCTGCTGCTTTTATTGATCTTTCTAAAATTTACTATGATAAAAATATGTTTTCATTTGCAGAAGATACATTAACTCAAGGTATGCTATCAGACCCCGCGAATGAGTATTTTTATTTAACGCTTGCTAATATATATGAAAGGCGTGGATATAAAAATAAAGCTAAAAAAATTTTATTGCACTATTTAAAGTTAAATGAAAATTCAATCTTAACTCCAAACATAAAGAATAAGCTTAAAACACTTGGTTATTAAGCTGAATGTTCCTGAAAATCAGGTAAGCAAAAAAGAGTAGTGGCCAGTTGAGTACTGATGCTTACAAGTAAACTCAAGTTATATCAAAAGCTTACAGCGATGACATAAGAAAGGGAGATAATATTTTGTGGGATTTAATAGTAGTAGGTGGTGGTAGCGCAGGGGTTGCAACAGCAGTTGCGGCCTCAAGAAAAGGATGTTCAACTTTATTAATCGAAAAAATGAACTTTTTAGGAGGTCAAGCCACAGGCGGGCTGGTTACTCCGATGATGAAAAACTTTTGTAATAATAAAAATCTTACAAGCGGCATTTGCCTGGAAATTCTGGAAAGGCTTGAAGAAACCGGCAATTCAATAATATACAAAGACGGTAACCCGGGCTGGTTTAATCCTACTTATATGAAATGCATACTGGATGATATATGCACGGAAAGCGGAGTAAAACTTCTTTTTGATACAATTGTTACTAATGTAAAAATCACTGATAACAATATAGCAGCCATAAGCTGCTTAACAAAAGCAATTTCAACAGACTACCCTGCAAAGTATTTTGTTGACGCAACAGGCGACGCTGATTTAGCTGCGTTAGCAGGAATACCCTTCAGGGCGGGTACAAGTGATGAAATTATTACTTCAATAGAATCAACAGGAGAAAATACTGGATTTCAAGCACTAAGCTTAAGATTTACAATGGCAAATGTAGACCTGTTTTCATTTACAGGCTGGATAAAGGAAATTGATCCGGAAATGCAGATGTCATCACTTTATAATACACCTGACGGTCAAATAATGTTTTCAACCGCTCATGTTACAGAAAAATGTGAATGGGAACTATCTTCTTATTTTAATCAAGGTGTGAGAGAAAATATTTTAGAAAAGTTTGATGATGCTTATTTTCAATTGTTTACAGTTCCCGGGCAAAAAAATTCAATAACCTTTAACTGCCCGAGAATCTACCACTATGAAGGCTTAAGTCCCTTAGCCCCCGAAGATATAACCAGGGCGCAAATAATAGGCAGACGCCAAATAAGAAGGCTCGCCACGTTTTTCAAAAAATTCTTCATAGGTTTTGAAGATTCTTATATAGCAGAAATAGCACCAATATTAGGAGTAAGGGATTCAAGGCGCATACTCGGCAAGTATACACTAACAGAAGAAGACATAATGACCAATAAAAAATTCCCCAACTGCGCAGCAAGATCAAACTACCCTATTGACATACATTCTCAATCCGATGATATTGATGACGAACTTGGCTCTCCAAAAATGGATGATTACTACGAAATCCCTCTGGAGTGTATGTTAAACGACAGGATTAACAATTTATTGACGGTAGGGCGTTGTATTTCAGCAACATTCAAAGCACAATCATCTTTAAGAATTCAGCCTAACTGCTGGCAAATGGGAGAATACGCAGGCAATTATATAAAGGATAATATAAATGACTAATAATTTATTAATAACGGCATTATTACCGCATCCTCCAATAATCATACCTGATATAGGTAAAGATAGAATAGCAGATGCACAAGCAACAGTTGACTCAATGAAAGAAATATCCACTCAAATAGTTGGATTAAACCCGGATACTATTGTCATCGTAACACCTCACTCTATTTATACAAAGGATACCTTTACCTTCTATACTCAGCAGGAATTAACAACATCCTTCGCCAATTTTGGCGCACCTCAAGTTCAATTTAGCGTAGAAAATGATTTTGACTTCTTAAAGGCATTAGATAAGCAAATAAAAGACCGCAAGGACTTGCCTAAAATCGGCGGCATAAAGCCCGGTACTCCATTGGATCATGGCAGCGGAGTTCCGCTTTATTATTTAATTCAAGCAGGCTATAAAGGCAAGGTTGTTGTCCTTAATTATTGTGCCTTAAGCATAAAAGAACACATTGAGTTTGGAAAGCTGTTAAAACAAACTATGGCACAATGTGATAAAAAGTTCGCGTTTATAGCCAGCGGTGACTTAAGTCACAAATTAATCGAATCAGCTCCTGCCGGTTTTCATCCTGACGGCAAAACTTTTGATAAAATCTTTGAAGAGAGCATTAAACAAGGCGATTATAAGAACATTGTAAATATGGATGACTTTATAAGAAAAAATGCCGGTGAGTGTGCTTATAATTCAATGATGATGGCAATAGGCGTACTAAATGAGACCTCTGATAAAAATAAAGTCTTTTCTTATGAGGGTCCCTTCGGGGTAGGGTATTTAGTAGCTACTCTCTAGAATGGCTTATAAATAAATAATAAATAAATATATTATAATAAAAAGTAAGTAGTGACTATATCAAACTAAAAAAGGAGTTTTAAATGAACCCCGTAGAATTAGCAAAAATGACAGTCGAAAAATATGTGACAAGCCGTGAAATTCCGGACGTACCAAAAAAAATATTTGTAGAAGTGCAAAAAGCCGGAGTATTTGTTTCTATCAAAACCTCTGATGGAGACTTAAGGGGATGTATAGGCACTATATTTCCCACAGAAGATCATATAGGTCTGGAAATTATAAATAATGCAGTTAAAGCCGCAACAAAAGACCCGCGTTTTGATGAAATACAACACCACGAACTTGAAAACTTAAACTATTCCGTAGATATTTTGCATAAACCTGAAAGAGTTACCTCGGAAAATGAATTAGATCCAAAAAATTACGGGATAATCGTGGTTGCAAAAGACGGAAGACAGGCTTTATTATTGCCGGATTTAGAAGGCATTGATACAATACAGCAACAACTTTCTGTTTGTAAAAGAAAAGCCGGAATTCCTTTGAATGAACCTATTTCAGTTCACAGATTCAAAGCAGATCGTTACTACGGATAGTATAAACACTCCATATTATTTTACTTTTCAGGTTTATTTTCTTAAGAGCCTATCTGGTTAAAAAAATAAAAGCTAGTTATATCAATAATAAAGGCTCATTTAAGGACTGCGATGTTAAAGCTGAAGCGGCTTGCCTGGCA
>JANQHM010000150.1 GCA_028282645.1 Candidatus Gastranaerophilales bacterium | reverse complement strand
CTGGTTATATCAATAATAAAGGCTCATTTACGGACTGCGATGTTAAAGCTGAAGCGGCTTGCCTGGCAAGGCGATGCAAGCTTTAACAAGACAGCTTCTAATCTATTGTCAAAAATCGAAATTTTGAAAAGTATTTTAGAGTTAGTATATCAAAAGTTGGGTGTTTCCCGGTTTTTTTAGAAAAAAATCTATTATCACAAAATATTAAAAAAATAAGCAGCGACTAAATGGCCGCTGTTTTAACAGCTTTTTTTGGTAGTGGTCAGTTGAGTACTGATGCTTACAAGTAAACTTAAGTTATACCAAAAGCTTACAGCGATTACACAAGAAAGGTGATTACCATCACCCTTTTTTTAACCTACAAGGCCGCCTTCATCTGATTCACTAGCTTTTACCATAATGGCATGTTGTACGGGTTTTTCATTTTTAATAGATGAAGAACTGCTAAAAGCAGGATCTAAATCATAGCCGTATTCTTCATGTTGTCTTCTTTGATTACTTTCATCCACTAATTTTTTTGCTAATTCAGCTATTTCATATACTAGCTGATATCTGTTCTCTGTTATTTCATTTAAGTCCGCTGCTATGCGTGTTATTTGCTCCATTTGAATTTCTCCTGAATATTTATAGATTGTATAGTTCTATTGTTAAGTAAGGAGTAAAAATTTTTTATTACCTACTTAAACAAACCTGTCTAATTAAAAATATAATACAATTTTTTGATCATATCAATAATCTAGTTAACATACTGCTTTCGGAATAACATCTGATTTATGCTACTCATTTATGCTAAAGTAAACTTCTTTTAATCTTTTTTTACTAATATGTGTATAAAGTTGAGTTGTAGAAACATCGCTATGCCCTAACAGCTCTTGAACTACTCTCAAATCCGCACCATTTTCCAGCATATGAGTCGCAAAACTATGTCTTAAAGTATGCGGAGTAATATGTTTTTCTATATAATCCCCTAAGCTTTTTACTATATTATAGATCTCTTGCCTATTAATTCTGTTATGCCCTTTATCCGCAAATAATGGCATGTCTTTGGGTGTAGATTTGTTAATAACTATATTTTTTCCTTTTAAATAATCATTAATTGCTTTTTTGGCCTCATCTCCCAATGGTACCAATCTTTCCTTTGAACCTTTTCCCATACACTTTATATAGCCTTGAGTAAAATTAATACTTGATAAATTTAAGTTAACCAGTTCAGAGACCCTTAAACCTGAGGCGTATAAAAGTTCAAATACAGCTTTTTCAATACTTGAAAGATTTTTAGATAAAATTGTGTTAATTTCATTTATGCTTAGTACTTTTGGCAGATGTTTACCTATTTTAGGCTGTTCCAGACTAACTGTCGGATCGTGATTAATAAGCTCATTTGATACCATCCATTTAAACCAGCCTCTTAATGAGGCTATTTTTCTTGTTACGCTTGTTGGAGCGTAGCCTTTTTGTCTAATATCTCTTATAAATTGATTGATTATGGATCTTGTTATATCATCAAAATCATTAATGGATAAACTTTCAACAAAATCTATAAAAAGAACCAGGTCTCTTCGGTAAGCTTGTTCAGTATTTTGAGATAATCCTCTTTCGATAAACAAATAATCAATATATTCAGCCAGGTATTCTGAAAAACTATTACGCACTTTTTATAATACCCCCACTTCCTTAAAGTCAATTATAAGGAAAAAGTTCATAAATAACAAAAAAATTCTTGTAATAAATATTATTAAAGAAGAATTAAATTGCGAAATGTTAAAAATTAGGCAACTATCTCTCAATAAGTTAAAATTTTAATTAAGTATAAGTGATTGAGAGTTAGATCCTTGGGTAAATATATATGAAAGAGTCTATTTTTTCAAAAGTTGTATCAGGCACTATAGCAATTGCAAAAGGTATGTTAACCGTATTAAAACATGCCTTTAGATCGCCTGTAACGCTCGAATATCCTGAGGTTAAATCTAAATTAAACTCAAGATACAAAGGCAGACTTGCGCTTTTAACCAGTCATGATGGCTCTTTTAAATGCATAGGCTGCGGTGCATGTACCAGGGTTTGTCCTTGCGTGGATTTAATACAGGTTCAAGCAGAAAAAGATGAAAATAAGAAATTTAAAATGACCAACTATGTTGTTGATATGGGCAGATGCATATTTTGCGGCAATTGCATACAGGCCTGTCCTTATAGCGCGCTAGTAATGACAGATAAGTACGAATTAGCAGACTATTCAAGAGAAAAATTGGTGTTTGATAAAAATGACTTAAAGTTAAGCCCAAGCGAATCTGAAGAGCTACTGATAAAAATAGCTAAAGAAAATTAGGGAGTATACTTGCAAATGGAGGTTTTACAACTGTTATTTTTTGGAATGTTTGCATTAGTGATTGTAATATCAGCACTAGGCGCAATATTTTGCAGAAATATAGTACATTCTATAGTATCTTTAGTTATTACATTTTTGTCTATTTCAGGAATATTCATATTATTAAACGCTGATTTTCTGGCAATCACTCAGATTATTATTTATGCGGTTGGTATAACCATACTTCTTATATTTTCTGTTATGTTTACGACCACAAAAGATGATAATAAGCTTTGGCTGGCTTTTGCACCGCGCACGCTATTGGCTTTTGTAGTGGCAGGAAGCTTATTTATACTTTTAATATTTAATATTACTAATAAATTCACTGACTTTAATAAAAATCCAGAATCATTTATTATAAAAGCTCCAAAAGAGAGTACAATTGAGCTTTTAAAAGAGCAAGGAACAACGCCGATAATAGGTAAGCAGCTTTTAACCAAGTATGTATTACCGTTTGAGGTTCTTTCAATATTATTGCTGGGGGTTATTATTGGCGCAGCAGTCATTGCAAAGAAAGAAAACAATAATTCACAGGAAAGGTAAAAAATGGAACTGGGATTGGTTCATTATTTAATATTAGCGGCAATTCTTTTTTGTATAGGCATTTTGGGAGTGATCATTTCCAGAAATATAATTAAAATACTTATTTCTATAGAAATAATGTTAAATGCTGTTAATATAAACTTTGCGGCATTTGCTAACTTTGGTGATTTAGATGAAGCTAAAGGGCAGGTTTTTGCGATATTTATTATGGCAGTCGCAGCCGCTGAAATTGCCTTAGGGCTTGCTATATTAATAGCCTGCTATAATAACAGGCATTCTGTTGATATTGAGGACTATACATCCTTAAAAGGCTGATAGAAAAGTTTTCTTTTAAACCTTAAGGGCGAGCCGAGGCAAAGCGAGTCCAAAACATAAAATTCTCCTTGATAGGGGGTAGATATAGAAATTTTTATTCTGATTCTTAGGAGTAAATTATGGAATTTTTTATAAATAATGTCTGGATTATACCTGCATTGCCTTTATGGAGCTTTTTATCAATACTGTTTGGAAGAGCACTTAATGTTTATGAAAATAAATATATAAGTCTGGCTTTAACGGCAGGCTCTACCTTTATTGGTTTTATATTCTCGATTTTTATACTTTTTTATTGCATAAACAATGCCGGCACAAACCATCAATACGATATACTATGGCTGGACACACGCGATTTAAAATTTTCCATAGGCTGGCTGGTTGATAACCTGGCAGCAATGATGCTTGTGGTTGTTACCTCAATAAGTTTATTAATTCAAGTTTATTCCCACGGATACATGGAGCAGGATAAGGGCTATCACAGATTTTTTGCTTATCTTGTTTTGTTTAACTTTTCTATGTTAGCCCTGGTGCTAAGTACTAATTTGTTTCAAGCTTATATATTTTGGGAATTAGTAGGTGTATCAAGTTATTTATTGATAGGATTTTGGTTTAACAGGCCATCAGCAGCGCAAGCAGCTAAAAAAGCTTTTATAATAAACAGAATAGGTGATTTTGGGTTGCTTGTAGGAATATTAGCACTGTTATTTTATTCACTTAACTGGTGGGCAAACTCTCAAAATACATTGTTAGAGTTTGCAACTCTGGGCCAAGCCGGATCATTAGCCTTAGTTAATGCTGGTCCTGTGTTATTCGGATTTTTAACGCTAGGGTTATTACTAGGCCCTATTGCTAAAAGCGCACAAATACCATTACATACATGGCTGGCTGATGCAATGGAAGGCCCGACACCGATTAGTGCGCTGATTCATGCAGCAACAATGGTTGCCGCAGGCGTTTATTTGATAGCAAGGTTATATCCTGTTTTTGAACTATCACCGCAAACAATGACAATAATGGCCTGGGTGGGTGGGGCTACTGCATTTGTTGCAGCTACAATTGCCATTACACAAACAGATATTAAAAAATGCCTGGCATATTCAACCTGTAGCCAACTCGGTTATATGATTTTAGCAATGGGTATCGGTGCTTATTCGGCCGGATTATTTCATTTAATGACTCATGCTTATTTTAAGGCAATGTTATTTCTATGCTCAGGCGCTGTAATCCACAGTTTAGCCGATCAGCAAAATATGAAATATATGGGCGGACTTCGAAAAAAAATGCCTATAGTAGCTTATACATATTTGATAGGAACTTTAGCCATTTCAGGCTTGCTATTTAGCGGTTTCTGGTCAAAAGAGGCAATATTATCGTCATTATACACACAAGGTGAAAACTTATTACTAGTTATTGCTTTAATTACCGCCTTTATGACAGCATATTATATGTTCAGAAGTTACTTTATGACTTTTGAAGGGGAATACAGAGGGCATGCCCGCTTTCATAAGCCTTCCAAAGTTATGACAATGCCATTGATTATATTAGCTGTACCCTCAGCGATAACAGGCTTTATCTTCAGTGGTAACCTAAATTTAATAGGCATAAAATCATTTGATAGCTTTGTATTTTATGGCCACGCTCTGCATGAAGCCCATACCGATTTATTTTTACCTATATGCTCCTTAATTATTGCTCTTTTAGGGTTTTTACTGGCGGGTATTATTTATTGGGATAAATTAAAGAGTCTGTATTGCAATTGTTTTGATGCTATTCAAAGATACACCATTCCTTTGTACAGGCTATCTGTTAATAAGTGGTATTTTGATGATTTTTATAACTTGCTGATTAAGTATTTAATATTACCTATATCTGAATTCATAAGCATATTTGATAAATATATAATTGATGGATTTGTTAATTTATGTGGTATTTCAACGTTGTATAAAGGCAAAGCTATTTCTTTACTGCAAAACGGTAATGTTCAAACTTATTTGGTGACGGCACTACTTAGTTTTATAGCTGTTATTATATTAATATTTTTAATTTTTATAATATAAGAAAAGAAAAATAATAAAGGAGTAATATAAATAAAATGGAGTTTTTATCTTTAAATATACTGATATTTGCACCGTTAATAGTAGCGGGAATTATATTATCGCCATTATTTCCGAATGATAAAATTATAGTAAGGCGTTTTGCAAAAGGATTTTCCGGTATTTTATTTATATATTCGATTTTATTTTTATTATTTTTTGACCCTTATAATACAGATTATCAATTTAAAGAAAACATAAAATTTTTTTCTGATACTAATTGGATAGAGCCGTTAGGTATTTCACTTGGCTTTGGCCTGGACGGTATATCTATTATGTTAGTGGTATTAGCAACTTTTCTGGTAATGCTCGCATTAATTGTAAGCAAAAAAAGTATAACAACAAAACATAAGCTATATTACTCTTTAATACTGGCTTTAACAACTGCAATTTTAGGCATGGTTACAGCCAGAGACTTATTTTTATTCTTTTTATTCTGGGAACTTGAGTTAATACCAATGTATTTTTTAATTTTAATATGGGGAACAGGTAAAAAAGAATACTCTGCAATGAAATTTGTTCTTTATACGTTCTTTGGCAGCTTGTTTATGCTTGGTAGTATTTTGCTGTTAAATTATTTTCACGTGTTAAATACTGGTATATCCACTTTTAGCATAGAAGCTTTAACATATTCCAGGCATTATGAGATACCGTTTTTGTTTGAATCATTAATATTTTTGGGATTTTTTATTGCATTTGCCGTTAAGTTACCTATTGTACCGTTACATACGTGGCTACCAAATGCACACGTTGACGCGCCTACACCCGTAAGCATGCTGTTAGCCGGTATACTACTTAAAATGGGCGGTTACGGACTTATCAGGTTTAATATACAGATGTTCCCTGAGATGATCAAAGTATTTGCTCCAATGCTAATTATATCGGGAGTAATAAATATAATTTACGCGGCTTTAGTTGCACTGGCACAAAAAGACTTAAAGCTATTAATTGCATACAGCAGTGTTAGTCATATGGGATTTGTTTTACTAGGCTTAGGCGCCTTAAACTCAATCGGCATAACCGGTGCAATGTTTCAAATGATAGCGCACGGACTTATTAGCGCGGGGTTATTTTTAATAGTCGGTGTGATTTACTTTAGGACTAAAACAAGAGTATTTAGTCACTTAGGCGGGTTAGGACAAGTAATGCCCAAGGCCTTTTATTTTACAATATTGTTAGCATTTGCAAGCTTGGGGCTGCCTTTATTGATTGGCTTTGCCGCAGAGGTTATGATTTTTTACGGTGCATTTACATCTAATTCTTTAGATGGATTTGTTTTATCTAATCAGTTAATGACAGCTTTAGCAGCTATAAGCATAGTTATTACTGCTGCATATTTATTATGGGTGTTGCAAAAGGTGTTTATGGGTAATATGTTTGAAAAGTGGCAAAAAGTACAAGACATAACTCCTCATGAAACAATTGCTTTGACTTTTTTAAGTATACCTATTGTTTTATTCGGTTTATATCCGGAAGGGGTAACTTCTTTATTTTTACCGTTTGTGGATAGTCTAGTAAGCTATTTTACTTTGTAATAAAGGATACAGTAATGGATTTTTTACTTGATATAAAAACAGCTATGTTACCGGAAGCTATTTTGAGCCTTACGATTCTTATGTGTACGGTTTTATGTTTTATGCTAAAGCAGCAAATACAAAAGGTTATATATATTATCAGTCTTTTAGGATTAGTTATTAGTTTGTTTTCTATAAGTTTATTAGCTGCTAATAAAGTATTTACTGCTTTTTATAACTCTTTTTCATCTGATTTTTTTTCAGTTTTAATGCGATTTTTAATTTTAGCGGGTACTTTGCTTGTTATAGTTATGACAAAAGATTATTCTTTTACATTTAAAAATAGGCAAGGTGAATTTTATCTGCTAATATTAATAGCTGCTTTGGGTGCGCTTTTATTAGCAGGATCAAACGATTTAATAATGATATTCATTGCCTTGGAAACATTAAGTTTATGTAGCTATGCATTAAGTGGCTTTTTAAAGAAAGATAAATCAAGTAATGAAGCAGCACTTAAATATCTTATTTTTGGTGGGGCTGCGTCTGCTTTGATGTTATATGGCTTTTCCTTTTTATACGGCATTACCGGACTGACTAATTTAACGGAAATATTTTCTTATTTAGCTAATAATAGTGGGGGTACAATGCTTAATTTAACACTATTTACAGTTATTTCGGGTTTTTTATTTAAGGTGGCAGCGTTTCCATTTCATAGCTGGGCTCCTGATGTATATGAAGGCGCACCTGTCCCTGTTGCGGCTTTCTTATCTACTGTTTCCAAGATTGCAGGATTTGCTGCTTTAGTAAAACTTATGGGCTTGGCATTTAATAATATAGAAATCATAAGTATTACCCTGGGATTGATTGCTTTATTAAGCATTACTGCAGGCAATTTTATGGCGTTAAACCAAATGAACATAAAAAGGCTTATGGCTTATAGTTCTATATCTCAGACAGGTTTTGTGCTGATTGGATTTGCTTTGTTATCTTATATGGGAATATCCGGTGCTGTCTTTTACTTAATAAGTTATTTGATAGCAAATTTAGGAGCTTGGTTAGCTATAATTATATTTAATGATCAAACAAGTAAAAATTTAATATCTGATTTAAATGGAATAGCTTATAATAACCCCTATTTTGCAACTTGTTTTGGTTTATGTTTATTATCATTAGCAGGCATTCCCGTTACTATCGGTTTTATGGCTAAATTTTATCTTTTTCACGCTATTGTACAAATGGGTCCGGCTTATTTATGGCTATTAATTTTTGCGCTATTAAACACTATACTTTCACTTTTTTACTATTTAAAAGTAATAAAAGCTATGTTTGTTTGCGGCCAGGAAAGTATAAATTCTAAATTAGTCTTTAATGGTGGGGTATTAAATACTAGCTTTATTGCTTTAGCAGTACTTGTTGTTATTTTAGGCATTTTAGTAACCCCATTTATTAATATAGCAAGATATAGTGCTTTATCTGTAAAACTTCCGATTAAACAAATTGAAATCTTTAAATAAAAGATGATATGATGGTCATTATTTTTCTTATGTCAACTCTATTTTACGCTTTACATTAAAAGGTATTGCTTAATTTTCCTTTACCCTGATTTAGTTGTTACTATATTGATAATCTTATTTTTAGGAGCTTTAATGGGTACTATGTTTAATAACGCAAAAACTTAAAAAATATTTTTTTAAGTTGAAAGGCAAATTATCTCATGTAAACTGACGGTCTAACATATTTAAGTTTATTATGGTTAATTTTTGCCAAACTTTCGCTACTGCCGATAAACAACATTCCATTTTTTGGTAAAAAGTTATAAAATTTACCGATTAAATTACTTTGAGTCTTATTATCAAAGTAGATCATAACATTTCGACAAAAAATCATGTCAAAAGTATTTTTAAACGGAAAATCACTCATTAAATTAAAAGTTCTGAAAGTTATCACATTTTTTATTTCATCAGAAATATGATATTGATTATCTTTGAATTTAAAATATTTATCCAATAAAAGAGGCTTGATATTTTGGCTTATTTCCTGCGGGTAAACACCTTTTTGGGCCTTTTGAACTATACCGTTACTAATATCACTTGCTAAAATTTTTATCTTTACATTATCAGGCAGAGACTCTTTCAAGACCATTCCAATCGTATAGGGTTCTTCCCCGGAGGAACATGCTGAACTCCATACTCTTATCTCATTATTTTGCAAAATTCTTTGATTAATTTGGGTTATGCTATTTATGTTTTCCTGAATAAATTTAAATTGACCGTCTTCTCTAAAGAAACTTGTCATATGAGTAGTTATTTCATCTACAAATTCTGACCAAATAGGTGTATCTTTATTTAAAGTCAATTTATTAAAATAATCTTTATAAGTTTCTATATTATGCTTTAACATAAGTCTGTTAAGCCTTGCCTTTAGCATCTCCTGATTAGTTTCATCAAGCTTGATTCCTAAATTTTCATAAATTAATTGACTAAAATTATAAAGAACTGATTCTGTAAGAGTATACATGTTTTTAAGCATCTCCTTAATAAGCTACATCGAGCCGTAATTATATTTTTTTGAACACTCCAAAATTTTAAGAGTTAATATATTTAATATGTTTCCTTGCCTGTATTATATCTTGACTAACTACGAATAATCAAGATTAATTATTTATATTTTATTGAAATTTTATTATTTTTTTATATTGATCGTAAACGCTTCAAAACACATTCTTAAACCCCTGTGTCGTTAAAATTTTTTAATTTGGAAAATAAAAAATTTTAATATCTTACAATATGAATTAATAAAAAAGTATATTTAGAGTCAGTATAGTATAATAATCTTGTATACTGACTCTAAATATACTTTTTTATTAGTAAAAACTAAGGAACTATTTGACAATGACAGCTGAAATAAAAAAGAATTTAAAAAATGAATTATATAAAAGTGAATTTAAAAATTATAAAAAAGTCATAAATAAAGCACTGGAAGTACTTGGTAAAAAACACCTTACAATTATATTACATGGAGCAAGTTTTCCGTCTATAGAAATGCAGAATACCGGCATAGGCTCGCCAAATTCACAAGGAGCCAAAAGATTTATTGATTTTATAGAAGGTATTTTTAATAGTATTCAACTGGGACCGTCAGGAAAAACGAAAGCTGTTGATGCATCGCCTTATACAGGTACGATGTTTTCTGATAATCCTTTATTTATTGATCTTTATGAATTAACAACCGATAAATGGAAAAATATTTTATCAGAAGAAACATTTCACCAAATTGTTGATAATAATCCAAATAAAGATAAAAATTTTGTTGCCTATGATTATATTTTTATAAACCAGGAAAAAGCCTTAAGAGAAATTTTTAAAAATTATAAAGAAAAAGAAAATGAATTGACTTCAATAAAAGAAAAATTTGAATCTTTTATAAGAGAAAATATCGAATGGTTAGAAAAAGACGCAGTTTATGCAGCATTAACAGTTGAACATGAAAATGACTACTGGCCTGTTTGGAAAAATAAAGCAGATCAAAATCTTTATAATCCTAAAACCTCGGAAGAAAAAGATTTCTATGCAGCAAGGCTGGAAGAAATTAAAGAAAAATATAATCAAGAAATTGAATATTACTATTTTGTACAATTTGTGGCAAATCAGCAAAAACAAGATATTATAAAATATACTTTAAAAAAAGATATAAAAATGATAGCAGACCGCCAGGTAGGTTTTTCAGACTGTGACTTCTGGTCCTCACAAAAGTTATTTTTAGAAGGCTGGTCCTTAGGCTGTCCTCCTGATTATTTTTCTAAAGATGGTCAAGACTGGGGCTTTCCTGTTATGGATCCCGATAAAATTTTTAATGAAGACGGAACTTTAGGCGCAGGCGGAATACTTCTTAAGTCTATGTTTAAAAAAATATTTAAAGAAAATCCCGGTGGTGTAAGGATTGACCATATTATAGGATTGGTTGACCCTTGGGTTTATAAAACAGGCAAAAAGCCCAAACCTGAAGAGGGAGCAGGAAGACTTTATTCCTCGCCGGAACTGGAGCTATTAAACAAGTATTCCAAAATTTCCGAAAAGAATTTAAATAAAAATGTTGATTCTGATAATGAAAAAAGAGTAAAAAATTTATCTAAAAAAGAGGTTTTAAAGTACGCTGAACTCTTAAAAAAAGTTGTTATTCAGGCTGCAAAAGAAGAAAAAATGAGTAAAAATTCTATAATCTGTGAAGACTTGGGGACTTTAACCTATCCGGTAGAAAAAGTTATGAAGGAGCTTGAATTAAGTGGGGTCAGGGTTACTCAATTTGTTGATCCGCATAATAAAAAACATCCTTATAGAGGTAAAAATATTAATGCCAAGCACTGGGTAATGGTTGGCACCCATGATAATGTACCGCTTGCTCTATGGGCAGAATCTTTAAAACAAGAAGAACTGTTAATTCATGCTAAAAATCTTGCTCAGGATTTGATAAAAGATAAGCATCACAGAGAAAAATTTGCAAATAAGCTGGTAAAAGACAGAAAAGAATTTATCAAAGCCAAATGCGCAGAGATTTTTGCAAGTCCGGCAGAAAATATACAAATATTCTTTAGTGATTTTTTTGGTATTAAAGATATTTATAATAAACCGGGTACCTCCGGCAGTAAAAATTGGGCATTAAGGATTCCAAATAACTTTGAAGACTTTTACTTTGAACAGCTTTCTAATGAGAAAGGCATTAATTTGCCGGCAATATTGAAACTGGCAATTGAATCAAAAGGCAAAAAATTTATAAAGGATAATAAAAAGCTTGTTAAAAAGTTGGATAAATATATATACTAGTACTATTATTCATAAAAGAATCCGACTATTTCTTTTGAAATTAAATCTCTTTTAAGGTTCAATTCCGCAACTCCCGCCATAAGCGCAGCTGTTTCAAAATTTAAAGCCGCCAATCCTTACGGGTAGCGACTTTAAATTGGAGACGGAGAGATTCGAACTCTCGTCCAAAACGAATGCCAGTAGGCATCTACGAGTGTAGGTTACTAATTCATCTTATTCAGGCCAAGTTAATAACC
>JANQHM010000144.1 GCA_028282645.1 Candidatus Gastranaerophilales bacterium | reverse complement strand
CTGGTTATATCAATAATAAAGGCTCATTTACGGACTGCGATGTTAAAGCTGAAGCGGCTTGCCTGGCAAGGCGATGCAAGCTTTAACAAGACAGCTTCTGAAATTTAATTGAGTACCGGTATAATCTGGAAAATAGCGTAAGCAATATAAATTGTGCAGAAATAAGGATTAAACATGGACACAAGCAGAATGCTGAATCATAGCATTGACAAAATTGACAGGAATGACGACTACCCAAATGCCCTTATCGAATTTGTAACATTAATGAACGAAAAAAAACTTTCATTAATGACAGTAAACAAATTAAAAGCATTAGTAAAAAGCATTGTTGATGTTGATTTCAAAAAAGCATTGCTGACGGACAAGTTGTGCAGTGACAGCTTTGCCCCTAAAATGGCAGCGATAGAGGTTCTGGCGCCGGACCTTTTGGACGACAGCCATATAAGAAACTTACTGATAAAAGAATTAAAAGATAATCGCTACGACGAAGTAAGAACACTAATAATAAATAAACTTTCTGCCTGCACAAATAAATACTCTGAAGTTGTAACAATATTTTGCGAGCTTCTGGCGGATAAATACGAATCTGCGCAACTGAAAAAAACTTTAATAAGCGCACTTTCAAATAAATTAGACAATCCGGTCATAAAAAAACTTATATTTTCTAAAATTTATGATGAAAATTCAGATATAAAAATTGAAGTTATAAAAATATTTAAAGATTATATAGAGGAAGATAATACAATCAAGCTTCTACTGCTTAAAGTTAATGATCATGATGACACGGTAAAAGCAGCAGCACTAACAATATTAAAATATAAACTCCATGATCCGCGCATAAAGTCTATATATCTGTCCATGCTTAAGGATGGAGAAAAATATTCAAATATTGCAAGATCAACCATAATTGATATATTATCCGGGCACCTGGATGATAAGGCTATTCAAAACTCAATGATAGAAATCTTTTTTGAAGATAATAATTCTTCAATAAGAGATTTTGTAAAGGATGTTTTACTTAAAAATTTATCAGAAACTGATTTAAAAATTTTATTTAATAAAAAAATCTCTTCCGAAGTTTCCAAATATGATATGCAAAAAAACGCAAGACAGAAACTTGATAGTATTTAGAGCCTGTCTGATTAAAAAAAATATCAGTACTCAACTGACCACTATCCTCGATTGACCATTACCTATTCAGCTATACTCCAATACAAGTCCGGACCCCACTTCTTTTAAGGGAGCAATATTTGCAAGTGCTATTTTAGAGCTTAAATCCGTGCAATGGCAGGCATGTAAAGCTTGTAAATTAAGGCTGTTTATGTAATCAAGTGTATTAATAAGCTTTTCTCTATTTGGTTTAATAAGGTGAAACCCGCCTATAATATCGACAATTCTGTTGTCTTTACAAACAGCCTTGGCTTGTTCAACAATATTACAAATACCTGAATGTGAGCATCCTGTGATTATTACGATTCCTTCATTTGTCTTACATGCAACCGCAGAGTCATCCAGATATTGTTCTTTTAAGTCTATTGTTTTAGAAATAATTTTATCATTACTTTCATTTTCTTCAAACTCAAACTGACGTTTAATTTCACCCAGATACACAATTTTTTCATTCAGCCATACCGGTGATTTACTCAAATTAACATTAAAATTCAGCTTAAGTTTTTCCTCGCTAAACATACACCCTACTTCGCCAAAATTCTTACGGGTCTTGCTAAATATCGTATACGGATGCGTTACCAGGGTCGGGGTTTTACATTTTGCTTTCATATAGGCTGCTTCACAATAATGCTTTACCAACTCGGACAGTCCCCACGTATGGTCAAGATGCCCGTGAGACAAAATAATATAGTCAAGCTTTAAAAGATTTATGCCTAGTTTTTGGGCATTTTGGATAAACAAATCAGAATATCCTGTATCAAACAACAAATTAACGCCTTTGTCCTGTATAAATATAGATAATGCCGGCTCTGCCCCAAGGTATTTATCCACAAACGTATTATTATCTACCAGTACAGTGATTTTCATTATTTATACTCCACCAAATTGCATTTTTATTATACAACCATAAAGGTCAAAATAATAGTGGCTAAGCCTGTTTACCTCAGGCATGGATGTTAATTAGTATATAATAATTATTATTTAAAAAATAAATGTAACAATAATTTAACAAAATAGTCCTTTTTTCGCAAAATCCAAAATAAATCATGAAATAAAAATTTTGAACTGCTATAATATATATTAAATAAATAATAATTATATTAGATTAAATTTCGTCATAAAAATTTAAGGTATTTAAAATTGGTTAACGAAGCAGTAAAAACAGAAGATAAATCTCAAAAGGATAATGACAAATACGCCGCATTCCTGTATT
>JANQHM010000078.1 GCA_028282645.1 Candidatus Gastranaerophilales bacterium | reverse complement strand
TCCATATATTGTATCTTGGCCATGGCCACCTTCTATAGAGTCATTACCAACTCCTCCATATATAGAGTCATTATCAAATCCACCGTTTATTGTATCTTTTCCACTGTCACCATTGATATAATCGTCTCCAAAAGAACCATATAATAAGTCTTCTCCACTGTCTCCAAGTATAATATCATTATCAAATCCACCGTTTATTGTATCATTTCCACTTCCTCCATTTAAATAATCATTACCACTTTCACCATATATGCTATCATTATCTTCATCTCCAAATATCGTATCCCTATTAGCACCACCAAGTATTGTATCATTACCTTTATTTCCATTTATTTCATCCCAATCCTCTCCTCCATAAATAAGGTCTTTGCCTTCATTGCCTTTAATAATATCATGGCCTTTATCTCCATATATAGTATCGTTATCTTTACCTCCATCTATAAAATCAGTATAGTTACCACCCCAAATTTTATCATTGCCATTTCCACCTTTAATATTGTCTGATCCTGCATTTTCTGAATCTGATCCATCTTTATTATCTCCATAGATTGTATCGTTCTCATCTCCTCCTTCAATAAAGTCAGAGCCAGAGCCACCTTCTATAAAATCATTTCCTATATCACCATAGATAGAATCATTTCCACCCTTACCATAGATTGTATCATTATGGATCATAAAATTTCTCTCGATTATAAATTCTATAGGGACATTGTCTTTCTTATAATCTCCATATAAAGTATCACCTTGAGAATTCCCATGGATTTCATCGCTTCCATTTCCTCCAGTTAAAGTTTCTCCATTATCATCCCAAGCATATAGCTTTGAATCTACATTAGAACCATCTGTTGGAAAGTGTAATTTTTCTCCTTGCTTTAAAAGTATAAAAGGATTTTCTACTTCATTATAAGTGTCATATTGTGTAATTGATTCTTTATAGTCATCAACATAACGTTCCCGCCATTTAAACCAATCATTTGCTTGTTCTAAAAGATATTCAAATCTCGGCTGATTCGCTAGAACATTCCCTGCTTTCGTATCAAAGAATCCCCTATTGTATAATTCTGAATGTAGATCTCTGAGTGAGACTAGCTCATATCTATCAGCACTATCTATGATATAAATTTTTGATATTCCATAAGTAGTTATTTCACTATAAGCAAGATAATATCTGATTTTATCTTTTAAACTATTTATAGGCTCAGAGTATATAATATTATTTAAGTCTATTGTTATACTATTATTTCTAGCTTGTTCATAAATATCTCCATATTTTTTTTCATATTCTTGAGCAATAACGTTATCTTCAAGTTTTTCAAGCTCTCTAGCCGTAATGTATCCTGTTACTAAATTTGTACACAATGCAGCAACAGCTCCAACTTTTAAAAAGTCGGTAACAATTCCTGTAATTGAATTAACGGTTATATTACTAGCAATATTAACTAGTTCTATTTTAAACTCCAAGTCTGTTAGCTTTGTAAAAACAATTTTATGAACAGAGGTCGAAATACTATAAAGTGTTTGTTTAGTAGTATCTTTAATTAAAAATGATGTCCATTGAACAAAAACCTCAATAGGAGTTTTACGTTTCAAATCCTGCGCGGTTTTTAAGTCAAGAGGCACTTTATTAGGAAGTTCATTAGCATTATTTATATCAATATTCGGCTCTATACAACTATTATTTTCAGTAATATTTAGCATATCTATTCTCCTTAATTCTTATTAAATTCTTTTATTAATTTTTCCATTTTCTTTGATACAAAACCATGATGTTTATATCCTTTGATATATTCATTTATTGAATAATTAACATAGTCTTGCAGTTCTGGATTATATCTACATTCATAAGCAATAAAGGGTTTTAGTGATAGTGTCGACATACCAAGTCTTTGCCCCATTCCAAAAGATAAATTCTCTCTATTTGCATAATAATATGTTCTTATTTCTTTTTGAGCATCTGCAAATATTTTTAAGTATTTATCATTACAGCTAAATGTTTTACTAACAAAATATTTAGACTGTAGAATGCTTAAAGCATAGTCATGTCTTAATATCGAATCCCATATTTTTCTTTTAGGATTATCAAAAATATATCTATAAGAATCTTTTTCACTTTCCTTTGAAGACTTTATTAAATCTTTGTAAACTAAAAAGGCTTTATCAAATTTTTTTACAAATTTTTCACCTTGATAAATATGATTACCTTTAAAGATACCTTTTTTTATTTGCCTTTCTTCTTCTAGCTTACCTTCTAATACACGTTCCATAGCCTCTGCTAATCTCGCTAATGTTATAAACATAAATAACTTTTGCTCTTTATATGTTTTATCACTAATATTAGCTTTTGCAATAAGTTCTATATGTTCGTACAGCTCATTATTCCAGGCTATAAAATCATTCACCTTTTCAAAAAGAAACTTTCTTGGCTTTTTTTTAAGGCCATACTCTACTAAACAACTCTCAACTACTTCTCTAAACTCTTTATATCTTATTTCATACCACCATACTTCTCTTTCCCCCTCTCCAGGAGGAAGTTTAGAAAGTCCTATATTATATAGTTTGTTTCTTAGTTTATAAAAAGGCTTTGTTATGGGATGATCCCATCTAAATTTATTTGATAAGGGAAAAATATACATTTCATTTATCAAGTCTGCACAAGCTAAATATGCTTTAGCATCGGGATAATATTCTTTTTTCAGGGCTTCTTGATATGCTGATGTAAAAATTATTGTATTTATAACAATAAAAATTAATGCCAGAATAAATAATAAGATAAATATTTTTTTGGTAATAAAAAATAGCATTTTTTTTAATGTATTAATTAAAGCAAAAAATAATTCTTGTCTATCTTGTCGCTTTTCAAACTTTTCTAACTCATTTGTCAATTTATTCATATAATCATTTTCGTTCAAAGTACTTCTCCTCTTACTACAGTTAATCAACCTAATAACATTATAGTATTAGAGATAATATTCAATTAATAGTTTTTTTACACAATGTTTTTATTATTATTAAAAAATTAGATATTTTTTTCATTTTTTACAGGCCTTGTAACAAACTACTAACTAAAAGTTTTAGTAAATTTAATTTACTTCGTTATATTTTATATTCCCAGATAAACAAATTTTTAAACACATTTTTGCG
>JANQHM010000299.1 GCA_028282645.1 Candidatus Gastranaerophilales bacterium | reverse complement strand
TTTAAAGCCCGGGTCTTTACTTTGTTGTTGTGAATTATTTACTTTACCTTTATTTTGAGTGTTTATTTTTTTGTATTGATTATAGCCTGTTCCTGTAATATTCATAATATCCCTTCTTTTTTTCTCTCTTTATTAAACGTTCCAAAAGCTTAAAAACTCTTAAAAGTTTTAATTGCCATTATATTTTAAAATTATTAAAAATAATAAAATAAATAGAAATAATATATCAATAAAGTCTGGTAATAAGCTTAAGCATCCATTGAATATTTTTCTGCTTCATCTTTTCCATCATCCAAACTTCGGCAACACGCTTTGTTAAAAAGCCCATAGTAGGAAACGAATGGGCAAGCATCATAATATCATATAATTTAATATTTTTTTGAATAGCAAGAGCCCATTCATTAATCATTTCACCGGAACCGTAGCCAACAATACTTGCCCCGTATATCTTACCAAATTTAGATACAAATACTTTTACAAATCCATCTTCTTTTTTCTCTGCAATAGCAGCACCATAGTCGGCATAATTAACTTTTACGGTATCATATTTAATATTTTTTTCTTTTAATTGCTTCTCACTTATTCCAACATAAGAAACTTGCGGATCAGTAAACACAGTCCAGGGAATAAAGTATTTATCAATATTTTGCATCATAAAAAACGGCATCATAGAATTCATTATGCCTATCATACCTTGCATCATAGCGGCGTGTGATAATAAAACCTTGCCATTACAATCTCCAACCGCATAAATATTAGGCACATTGGTTTGCAAGTATTTATTTACAATAACTTCCCCCTTTGTACCTGTTTTTACTCCTGCATTTTCAAGCTTTAACGGGGTCATATCAATTTTTCTGCCTGCCGCAATTAATAATTTTTCAGAAATTATTTTTTCACCTTTATCAGTTTCTATGGCGACAAGTTCATTTTCTTTGCAGGTTTTTATTATTTTTCTTTCATTTAAATATTTAATATTTTCCCTGTCAAAAACAGATTGTAAAAGCTCGCCAGCATCCCGGTCTCCAGCAGGTACAAGGTAAGAATCGTATTGAACGATAGTCACATCAGTACCCAAGCGCGCAAATGCCTGTGCCATCTCCGCACCAATAGCGCCACCACCAATAATTGTCAAACTTTTTGGTATTGAATCCTGTTTAAAAATATTTTCGTTTGTTAAATAATCAATATCATTAATCCCTTTAATAGGTAGAATAAGAGGCTTTGTACCGGTTGCAATAAAAATTTTTTTTGCGCTATAAGTTTTTTCACCCACTTTAACGGTATGTTTGTTTACAAATTCAGCCTCTCCCTGGTCGAGTACCAAATGAACTTTTTCAAACATTTTTTTTGTTTTATGTTCCCCAATAAAGTCCAGGTCCCTTTGGATTCCGCTAAAAGGGCTATCTTGCAGGGATATTTTTTTTACAAACTGTTTTCTTGCTATTTCCAAAAGTGCTTTACTGGGGATACATCCAACATTCATGCACTCCCCACCAATTTTATGCTTTTCTATAGCGCAAACTTTTAATCCCATTTCTGCACCCATAACAGAAACCGCCATGCCCGCAGGACCTAAACCTATTGTTATCAAATCAAATTCATACTTCATTGTTACACCTTCACCCTAATTAAATAACTTTTCTATCTCTTTTATAATATATACAACTATTATTATACTATTCATCAATTAAATTTCAGATAATTTTAGTCATTGCTATTAAATTAGTAACATTTTCTTAACAATTGACTAAATATCATGCAAAATTTTAATAAATAAACTATAATATATATTAAAGAGATATAATTTATATTAAATTAAAATAAATAGTAGTGGTCAGTATAAAAAATAAGGT
>JANQHM010000278.1 GCA_028282645.1 Candidatus Gastranaerophilales bacterium | reverse complement strand
GATGAATATAATTGTGCAAATGATAATATAATAGACATAACTATTGATAGAAATTATAGTAGAAAAGAAGAATTAAATAAAAAGAAGCCTCATTATTAGTGAGCTTTAGGTTTAAAATTAAAAAATTTAAGACAATGACAAGCTTTTTGTAGTACAAAAGGGGGTTTGTTATTGTTTTTTTTTGATTGAATATCCATGCTATAATCGTTAAGTAAACCTTAGGTTGATGAAGCAATAGTAAACAAAAAATAAGCCTAAGGCACTGACTACCGCCAGGAGGGTCTTCAAATGTTTAATATCAAAATTTTTCACCTGATAATTATTTTATTTTTGTTAATAGGCATGTTTTTGTGCAATAATAATGGAATATTTGCTAGAAAGTTATATGACAGTAGTGAGGTAAATTTTAGAATGTTAAACGCACAACAAGTTAAGGCAAGCCATCTGTTAGTAGCAACAAAAGAAGAGGCAGAGCAAATCAAGCAAGATATCGAATCAGGCAAAACAACATTTGCCCAGGCCGCAGCCGATCATTCAAAGTGTCCGTCAGGTTCAAAGGGCGGAGATTTAGGCTTCTTTGGTAAAGGTGCTATGGTTCCGGAGTTTGAAAAAGCAGCTTTTACTCTTGATGCAGGCAAAGTTTCAGAGCCTGTAAAAACTCAATTCGGCTGGCATTTAATAGTAGTAACCGACAAAAAATAAAATATATACAAAAATTTACACGGTATTTAAAGACATAATTAAGAGAGGAAATTATGATAAATAGTGTTGTTATAGTAGGAAGAGTTGGTCAAGATCCTGATATGAAATATTTTGAATCAGGTAAAGTAAAGACATCATTATCATTAGCCGTTAATCGCTGGACTAAAGAAGGAGAGAAAACCGACTGGTTTAATATAGAACTATGGGATAAAAACGCCGAAGTCGCTGGCGAGTATGTAAAAAAAGGGCGTTTAGTTGCTATAGACGGTCGTCTTGATGTTAGCAAGTGGACAGATAACGAAGGCAACCAAAGAGAAAGATACTTTATCAGAGGTAATAACATAAGAATGCTGGGTGGTAAAAGAGATGAGGCCGCAGCCGGATTTTAACTATGAATATCAGAACTAACACAATTGGTATAATAGCTGATGACCTAACCGGTGCTAATGATACAGCTCTTCAGTTCCATATTAGCGGTTGTAATACTCAAATTTTACTGGATTATTCAGTAATACCTCCGGGTACTGCAAATACTCAAGCCTGGGCAATTAGCACCGAAACAAGAAACTCTCAACCTGAGGAAGCTGCTGAAACTGTTGTTCAAGCTGCAAAGGTTCTTGTAGACAGTTTAAATGTAGACTATCTCTATAAAAAGATTGATTCTACATTAAGGGGAAATATTGCAAACGAGTGTTTAACAATATTAGATACTTTAAACTGGGATGCAGCGGTTATTGTTCCGGCATTCCCTTCAGAAGGCAGAACAACTGTAGGTGGCTATCACTTGTTAAAAGGTGTCCCTATCGAAAGAACGGAAGTAGCAAGAGATCCTCAATCACCTATATGTGAATCTCATATACCAACACTATTAAAGCAGCAAATAAAAGATCCTGACCTGGTTGCTCATATACAGTTAAAAACTGTAATGCGAGGTGCAGGTCCTATTCTTGTTGAATTAAAGGAATTAGCCAAAAAAAATAAAAAATTAATAGTAATTGATGCGGTCTCTACAACAGATATGGAGCAGATTTCACTTGCCGTAGAAAAATCAAATCTGGATATTCTTCCCTGTGGCTCAGCCGGACTGGCTCAAGCATTGACAAAGGCCTGGCTGCCCGAAATGAAGCATCAACATATAGCTAAAACAATTCCGTCAATGCCTATACTTATAGTTTCAGGCAGCACAACCGATTTAACCAAAACTCAAACAAGAAAGTTTATAGAATCTGATGAGATTGAAGCTTATACATTAGGACTTACCCCGGAACAATTGCTCAATACCCCAAGTAATGATTTTATAGATAAAATTTGCGAAAGAATACAATCCGAAAAGCTTGTTTTACTACATTCTACACCTTTAGACGGTGATACAAGCAAGACCATTGAATATGCCAACGAACATGAAATCCAGCTGCAAAAGGTTGCAGGGCTGGTTAGCGATAACCTTGCCCAAATAACCAAAAACATCATAGAAAAAGAGAATAATAATGTAGTGCTGATTCTTTTAGGCGGTGAAACTTCGTTTAAATGCTGTTATGAAATCGACAGTAAACATTTACAATTAATAGATGAAGTCGAGCCTGTTATACCTCTTTGCCTGGATTATAAAGCACAATGGATCGTTACAAAGTCCGGTAACCTTGGCGGATCAAATACATTAATAAATATTGTTAAGTTTATTTTAAACCATCAAGAAAAAAATGGTAGTGGTCAGTTGAGTATCGATGCTTACAGGTAAACTTAAGTTATATCAAAGGCTTACAGCGATGACACAAGAAAGGTGATGACCATCACCAAAAAAATAAAGCCACTTTTAGCTAGCAAGGCCCCAAAAGCATTATTATCTAACGAGAACTATTAGTTTATCTACCTTATAGTAAATTATACAGGTTCAAAAATAATTTTAATATTACTCTTTAAATTGTTTTATAAATCTATAATAACAATCAATAAAAAGCATAAAAAAAATAGAGGATAATCCCTCTACATTCACCTTACCCAGATAAATAAAAAACGGAGGAGGTGAGATTCGAACTCACGGTAGGCGTGAACCTACGACGGTTTTCAAGACCGCTCCTTTAAACCACTCAGGCACTCCTCCAAGTGCTTTTATATATTACAATAGAAAAAATTATTTTTCCAGTACTTTTTTTATTTTTTTTTAGTATTTTTTAAATAACTCTAAAAGTATAAAAGTTTAAATAAGTAATAATAAGAAAAATAAATAAAAACACCCCTGTAAAGTATTGCTGGAGCGCAACTTTTTGTTTTTCCAGGACAAAAGTTGTTGAATGTAGCTGTTTATAAATACTTGCAAGCTGCTTTTGCGACTCTGCTCTGTAATATCTGCCATTTGTAATTCTGGCTATTTCCATTAATGTAGGCTCATCAAGGCTACTTAAAATTTGTCCTCTTACCAAAGCACCTTCTCTACTACCTATTCCAATTGTAAAAACTTTTATACCTGCATTTTTTGCCAGATTAGCCGCATCTAGCGGACTCATACCCTGGTTGGTTTCTCCGTCGGTGAGTAATACAATGATTGCATTATTATTTTGTTTTTTAGCAATAGTTAATGAGCTCACTGCTCCTTGTAATGCTGTACCTATTGCGGTACCCGGAAACAAATTAGCAGCATCAAGTGTTGCTAAAGAATTAATTACTTTTTGCTTTTCTATTGTAGGCTCTACGGGTATATAAGCATTACCGTAAAAATATTCAAGACCTACTTTTATACCTTTGGGGAGTTTTTTTATAAAGTTTATTGCTGTATTTTTTGCAACTGTTAGCCTGTCAGGCTTTAAGTCTGTTGCCTCCATGCTTATTGATACATCAAATACCATCATAAGCTTTGTTGATTTAACAGGTATTTCTGTTATTAACGTTGGCTTTGCCAGAGACAAAACCCCTGCAAATACTGCCACTCCATAAAGAACTAATAAAGCAAATTTTTTATAGTCTGATTTTTTCTCGGCAGCTTGTTTTATAAGTTCGAGGCGACTAAATTTCATTGCTTTTTCAGCAGTTTTATTTTTAGATAGATAATATATTAAATAAATCAAAGGTATTAATATCAATAAAAATAACATATAAGGCGATTCAAAACTAAAAGAATGCATTTTTATCTCCTCTTGATCTGTTTATATTTAAATTTATTCCGATATAAATCAATAAGGACTGTTGTTAAGTCAGAATCTGTATATATTTTAAATGGCTCAACTTTAGATTTTTTAAATATATTAAATAATTGATTATTATAATTATCAACTAATTTTTTATATTCATTTCTTATAGACTTGTTAGATGTATCTATAACAAGATATTTTCCTGTTTCATAATCCATTAGGCTTAAGTAACCGCTATTCGGGATATTTTCTTCTACGGGATCAACTATTTGAATGGGTGAAACATTGTTTTTCAGGCATATTTCTCCAAAACCTTTTTCCCAATCAAAATTATTAAATATAAAATCAGAAATGAAAAATATTTGTTTTTTTTTGCCTAATACTTTATTTATTTTATTTAAAGACGCGGTATCAAGTTCAAAGTTTGTGATATCATAATAGCTTAAAAACTCTTGTACTATTCTATAAACGTGCTTAAGTCCCCTTGTCGGAGAGATTATTTTATTATTATTCTTATTTAGTATTATAGCACCTACTTTATCACCGTTTTTAAAGGCTAAATAAGCAATAATCGATGCAAACTGTATAGCGATTTCTTTTTTATTCAACTCTTTTGATCCAAATAGCATAGAAGGACTCAGATCAATAACTATCCATATAATCAACTCTTTTTCTTCTTGATATGTTTTGACAAAAGGTTTACCTGTCCTTGCTGTTACATTCCAATCAATGTTTCTTATGTCATCTTTTTCTGTGTATTCTCTTATTTCTTTAAAATCAAGCCCATGCCCATACAGAATAGATTTATAGTTACCCTGCAATACGGTTTCAACTTTGTTAAATATTGGTATGGTTACCTTATTAACAATTTTATCCGCAAAATTAAAAGAATTTTTTATAAAAGAATCATGCATAGCCAATAATATATCAGGTCTTAATTGAACATTTTGTATTTTCGATTATTTTATCGATTATATTGTCTGCGGTTAAATTTTCTGCCAATCCTTCGTAGCTTAGTATAATTCTGTGTCTTAAACATGCATTAGCTACTTTTTTTACGTCTTCAGGTATAACATATGTTCTGCCTTTATATAGTGCTCTTGCTTGAGCTACTTTTGTAATTGCTAATGAGGCTCTGGGGCTTGCACCGTATTGTACAAAGTTAGCATTTTCTTTTATATTATTATTTTTTGATAGATTTCTTGTTGTGGTAACAATATTAGCGATATATTCAATAATTTTAGGATCCACATATATTTTATTTGTAAAGTCTTTGTATTTAATTAAATATTCTTCTTTAATAATTTTATTAAGTTTATCATTATTTGAGCAGAGCATTCTTTCTATAATAGTGTTTTCCTCTTGCTCAGTGGGGTAATCTACCAATATTTTAAGCATAAACCTGTCCGTTTGAGCTTCTGGCAAGTCATACGTCCCTTCAGACTCTATAGGGTTTTGTGTTGCCATTACAAGAAACGGTTCTTTTAATTTGTAAGTTTCTTTACCTATTGTTACTTGTTTTTCTTGCATTGCTTCTAACAGAGCGCTTTGAACTTTTGCAGGGGCTCTGTTTATCTCATCAGCCAGAACAAAGTTAGCAAATATCGGTCCCAAAACCGTTGTAAACTCCCCTTTTGACTGGTTAAATATCCTGGTTCCGATTAAATCGGCAGGTAGCAGATCAGGGGTAAACTGGATTCGTTTAAAATCAGTATTAATTATTGCTGAGAGGGTATTTAACGTTAAAGTTTTAGCCAACCCCGGAGGCCCCTCCAATAATACATGCCCGCCTGCCAGTAATGCATAAATCAGGCCTTTTATCATTTTTTCCTGACCTACAATAACCTTTTTTATTTCATAAAAGATATTTTCCAGGTTTGATGCTATATGTTCTGCTTGTTTTTCTTCACAGTTATTATTTTCCATTTATACCCCTTTAAATACAGTACAAAAAATTTTTATTATCTATTTTTGGCTAAACCCTAAAACTATTATACCCTTTAATAATAGATTTGTAACTATTTTTGATAATATCTGGCAATTATTTTGCAATCTTTGTTTTTATTAAAATGGAGAATCTTTAAAGGGATTATAATGGTAAGAAAAAAAATAGTTAAAATATTTTATAAAATAGAATTAATAAAAAAGAAGGTAAAAGGCTTTTTCTCGGGGGGAAATAAGAAAAAGTCTTTTGCCGGATTTTCCGGTAAAAATAATAAAACTTATTTAACCGCAAATGAAACTCTGGAGCTGAATAGTAAAAATAAACAGAGTAACCGGGATATTAAAAATAAAGCAAAATTAATAATAAAAGAATATGACGGCAAGCCTGAGAATATACTGGATTATATTAAAAGCCAAGGGACACCTGTAATAAAGGCTAAATATGCTGAAAAAGTCCTTATATTTTTAAAAGAAGATGAAGGATTTATTTATCCCCAAAAAGGTCTAAGAGCATTGATATTATCAGTAGCTATCAATATTTTATCGCCTGATAAAAAAATAAAAATAGGGCTTAAAACACCAGAAATGTTCTTTATGAGAAGTAAACCGGCTAATTTTTATTTTCTTGTTCATCAATTTTATCACTGGATGAGCTTTAAACATAATTTGGATAATTTTGACGAAAATGCTCTATATAATTTTAAAAATATAGCCTCAAATGAGTTGAGCGATAAAGATATAAATAATATGTCAGTATCACAAATTTTATCGATGAAAGATACAATAGCCAGAGATGTTGAAGCTATTGAGTTTGTAAAAGAAATAACAAAAGAGCTTATTGGCATTAAAAAGGCTTTAAATAAACTTAAACACGATAAAAGTATAAATTTATAAAATTTTCAGAAAAGGTATAATACTATACTGCTGGATTTATAATAGGGATACCGCCATGCTCGCCTATGTTAAAATAACCTTCGCCTTCCTGAGCCGTACCTATTTTTAAAGCTGTATAAGCACCCATAAGAGCCTCTAATCCGGATAAGGGTATAAGATTAGAAGGAATTCCTTTTACATTCAAACTATGATGAATTGCCATCTGTAGATGCTTGCAATCTGCCGGTGATCGTGATTTATATGGAGAATTAAGATTTAAATTGTTTTTTGCCAGATAACAATAATATCTATATACATCCACCTCTAAGTCTAAAAGGGTTTTGCACAGATCTGAACCTCTGTCGCAAAAACGTTTTGTCCATAAAAACCTTTGTTGCATATCAAAATCGCCAATTTTAAACGTACGGGTATTTCTGGCTTCTTGTCGCCATTTACCGATATTCATAACTATATTTCTCGGTAAATCAACACAAACTATCATAGTATCCAAAGGTGCAAGTGCTTCCAAATAGTTTTCAAGGTCTTCCAGATGAAAAAATTTATCAATTCTTATTATGTTTTTTGTTTTATCTAAAACAGCAAAGCCTGACTCATTTATTGAATTTGGACTTAAAGAAACGCCGACAAAATAAAATTTATTTGTATATTTATATTGGTTGTTTGTATTATCAATCATAACTGAAATTTTAAAACTTTCTTTCTTTAATACTCTTTTATTTATTTATACTGGTACCCAAATATATTATATCAAAATCTAAATATTTATACTATTTTCTTTTAAAATAAATATAACAAAAGAACTGGTCATTATGACCAGTTCTTTTGTTATATATCACAATAGTTCAACCTTAGAACATATATTGTGTTAATACCACTAATTTAAGAGCATCTCTGCCTGCTTTATTTTCAGAATAAATGCCGTCAACTTGAAGCTTAAGAGCTTTACCATTGAAGTAATAATTAGTACCAATAGCATATTCTGTAATAGCATTACTACGAACGCTTGTATTTGGATCAAATCTGTCTAATCTGAGAGCTAATTGTAGTTTGTCGGTTAGATCATATAATCCGGTGATGTACCAACCATCAGCTTTTACACCTGAACCAAATCCGTCTCTCTTGGAGTACTCACCTTTAATTGTAGCAGGACCTAGTTTATAATCACCATAGAAACCCCAAGTATCTTGATGGTAAGCAGCAACAGAAGATCTGGTGTTACCTATTTTTCCTGTAAAGTAACCACCACCTATACGTAGATCTCCATATCCTTCGACTTCAGCAAAAGGTTTGAATGTAGCCCATCCACCAAGAGCCATATCATTATTGCTATCAGTTTGATTTTGTCCGGCACCGTTATATACACCTGCATAGTAATCTAAATATTTGTATTTACCAATGACTTTAACACCCAAGTCTCTGGTTCCGTTAAATCTTCTACCGATTTGAGCACGTTGTGCAAAGTCCAAGTTAGTTGTAGATCTTACACCTTCTTCACCAATTGGTAATCTGGTTTGACCAACTAATATTTGATTATTTGGAATGAATTTTAATCCAACACGGGTTTCTCCAATCAGCGCACTTGACCCAGCATAGCTTCTGCTAGGTATCATGCTAACCAAGTAGTCAACTTTATCGTTTACTTGACCTTTAAAACGGAATTCAGCCAGAGGAACGCTGAAATTTTTACCGGTTACGCCATGATGATCGCCGTCTTGCAGATTACCGTCATATCTGGCTTGTAACACACCACCGATTTTGAAATTTTTACCGTAGTAGTGGGTAAGTGTTTTGCCATCTGACTTACCCATTTTAGAAACACTACCTTTTAAGCTGTCAACAGAAGCTTGTAAGTTAGCAATTCTTTCTGCCATAATGGTAAGTTCTTGACCGAATTCTTCCTTTAATATTTGAACTTGAGCTCTTTCACTTTCAGATAAATTGATTTTTTCTTGTTCAATTTTTCCTACCAAATTAACTAGCAAAACTGCAGCTTCATCTCTAGTTAAGGCTTTTTTACCATTTCTGACATCTAAACCATACTTAGAGGAGATATTTACTAATCTTTTATAAGCCCAGTGATGCTTGTTTACAACATCCTTTGATCTCACTACCGGAGCAGAGCTTGGCAAATCCTGCAGGTCTTGTAATGTCAATGTTTTTGATGTCGCCGGTAAGCCGACGAACACTGAAGCAGCTAAAGCCACGCTAAATATTTTTTTTGAAAACATAACTTATTCCCTATTTTTACTAATTACCTAAATGTATAACAACGTTAAAAGAACGATAAGTAAATAATTTTATTTTATTGATTAAACTTATTGTAATTATTAACCAGGTTCCAGTAAATAAATTAAACGGTGTATTTTAAAGATTTTTTGTAAATATAGTTTATATAAGCTAGTGATTTATTCTTTAAAAAGATGACTATTTATTATATATAAAATCTATATGAATTTTAATACTTATAAAGGATTTGTGTCAAGTAAACATTTTTTTACAATTATAAATACTCAAACAAAACAAAACAAAATAAAAACAAAAAACGGTACTTAATTTACAAGTACCAATGAATCAGTGCACTAGCTTTTATTTTTTTAACCAGACAGGCTCTTAATTTTTTATTAGTTGCAATAACTTTAATAGCTATATTTATGCTATAATCAACTTATACAGTTTAACCAGAGCATTTTATAATAGCAATGAAAAAAATAGCTATAACAATCGGTGATCCCGCAGGTATCGGACCGGAAATAATTTTAAAATCCTTAAACGAATTAAGAGATAACTTATCAGATTACTTATTAATTGGTCCAATTGGTATTTATCAAAGAGTAGCGGACATTTTAGGTTTAACTTTATTAAAAAATATTGAAATTGTTGATATTCCCGCAGATGTTTCTGATATAAAAACAGGACAATACTCTGCTTATACAGGTGAAATATCTTATAAAACCCTTATCAGAGCATGCGAACTGGCTGAACAAAATAAAATAAACTCTATTGTTACTGCTCCTGTATCCAAAAAAGCCATGAATATGGCAGGATATAACTTTGTAGGGCAAACTGAAGTTATGAAAGATTATTTTGCTACATATAAAGATGGCATTAATATTTATGATCCTGAAATGCTATTTGTAGCTAATGATTTTAAGGTGATGCTTTTAACCAGGCATGTTGAGTTGAAAAATATTGTAGAGAACTTAAGCGTTAATGGAGTTATACAGTCTGTACTAAAGTTAAATAATACGTTATTAAATAATTTTAGGTTAAATGATCCCAAAATTGCAATTTGCGGACTGAATCCGCATGCTGGAGAGGATGGGATATTAGGACGTGAAGAGATTGATATATTAATACCTGCTATAAACATTTTACGCTCAAAATACGGAATTAATGCAGAAGGCCCGTTCCCTGCTGATACCCTTTGGTATAATGCATGTAGGCCTTATTTTATGAATCAGCCGTTACCTTATGACGCTTATGTGGCTTGTTATCACGATCAAGGATTGATACCTATTAAAACTATTGCTTTAGAGTCAACGGTTAATATATCTATAAATTTACCAATTATCAGAACATCACCTAGCCATGGGACTGCGTTTAATATTGCTGATAAATATATAGCCAAGCATCACAGTATGAAAGAAACTATCATACTGGGCAGCAAGATTGCCAGGAGCTCTGATTTGTTTGCAGGGTATTATTAAAGAAAATAATAGAAAAATAAGTAATTTTAGTATAGAGTGGGAAAAGGTAATGAATAGTAGATTTATATAAAAAAGGAGATAACATGTTAGAACTTTATCAATTTGAAACATGTCCATATTGCAAAAAAGTTAGAGCAAAATTATCAGAGCTTAACTTGGATTATATATGTAGAAACGTATCTAAATTTACTAAAAAAAGAGAAATATTAACAGTAATAGGTGATAAAGATCAAGTTCCGTTTTTAGTTGATCTTGATAAACAAGTTTTTATGTATGAATCTGATGCTATAGTTCAGTATTTAGAAAAAACATACGGGTAAGTCATCAACTTTCTTATTTTATGGTTTTGCTAAGCCAGCTCTTTTAATCGCTTTAATTTTTCAGAGTCTCTATTTATATAAGGCTTTGACTCTAATTTCTTACTTAAAGCAGATAAGCTGCCGCAAATAGTAAAGTAAGTTAATGCAATAAATACAAGTATTTCCAACTCATGGTAGGTTCTTTCGTAAATAATCTCGCCTGATCTGGTAAATTCTATCAATCCTATGGTAGAAGCCAAAGATGTATCCTTGATTAAAGATATAAACTGACTGACAAGAGCCGGGGTCATTCTGGTTAAAGCTATTGGCAATATAACATGGATCATTCTATCAAACCAGTTTAGACCCAAGCTTTTTGCAGCATCAATATGACCTTTATCAATAGAATTTAATCCGCCACGGACTATTTCCGCAACATAAGCAGATGTAAAAACAATCAACGCAATACATGCCGACTGAAAAAACGATGAAGGCTCATCCAGTATCAACGGCATAAAACCGAAATGAATAAAAACAATAAATAGTATTAACGGAATGCTGCGGGTAAACTCAATATAAGCTCCCGCCAAAAAACTTATTACAGGTATTTTAGAGTGTCTTAGCACTCCAAAAACTATGCCGCAAATTAAACTTCCGATAATAGCAAGCGATGCTAGCTGAAGTGTAACAGCAAGTCCACTCATTAAAAAATCAAAATTTTCAAATATATCCTTCCAATACATTAAATAGAGCCTGCCTTTCCGGGAATTTTAAGTTTTTGCTCTATAAGATTGGTAAAAAATGCTACAATACCTGTTAACGCCATATAAATAATCGCACCTGTGATAAACATTTCAAAAAACATAAAGTCATCTACAGCACCCTTATAAATGACATAAAATAAATCAGTAACAGCAATAAAGCTTACCAGGGACGAATTTTTTATTAAATTTATAAACTGACTGCCCAAAGGTGGTATTATAATCCTGAGTGCCTGCGGAAATGTAACAAGTCTGAATGTTTGAATATCAGAAAGACCCAACCCTCTGGCAGCTTGATATTGCTCATGAGCAATAGAGTTTAAACCCGCTCTTAAAACTTCTGATATAAATACTCCGGTATAAAGACTCAAGGATATTATCCCGCAGGCAATAGGTGATAAGTTTAAGCCAATATTAGGTAAACCCTTGTAATAAATATAAAGTTGTATTAACAATGGAGTATTTCTGGTTAGCTCAACAAATAGCCCGATAAGCAATGTCACGGGCTTAACATTAGTTCTTCTTAAAAAAGCTATGGTTAAAGCAATGGTAAATGCCAAAATAGAACTAATAACCGAAATAAAGATCGTTAGCCCTATCCCCTTTACTATATAAGGAAAAGATTCAATAATGTATTTTATATCAAATTCGTACATTTTTTACTCAAACTGAGCCATCCATTTTTTTCTGATACTTTCTAAAGTACCGTCGACTTTCATATCTTCGATTATAGAATTAATAGCTGCTTGAAACTTTTTAGTGGTTTTACTTTTCTTAAATCCAAGTGCATAAGGTTCTTGTGTGTATCTTTCTTTTAGCATTTTAAAGTTGGGATCTTCCGATAAAAAGCCTGCAATAATTGTATCATCAGTAGTCAGAGCATCTCCTCTCTTTGATCTTATTGCTGAAAACGCATCTGTATAAGTTCTAAAACCACCGATTATAGCCTCAGGAACAAGAGTTTTAATATTTTTTTCACTAGTTGAGCCAAGCACTACAATTATTTTTTTACCGCTCAAGTCATTAATTGAATGTATGTCACTATTTTTAGGTACCATTATAGCCTGCCCGGCAATATAATAAGGATTACTAAAATCTATAACTTTCTGCCTTTTTTTGTTAACTGTCATAGTTGCAGCTACAAGATCAACTGTACCTGAGTTTAGTGCAAAAATTCTATTGGAAGATGTTACTTGTTGAAACTCTACAGCTTTTTCATCACCTAGAAGCCTTTTAGCTATTTCTTTTACCAAGTCAATATCAAAGCCTTTAAGCTTTTGATCTGCATCCATATATCCAAAAGGTTTGCTATCGTACTTAACACCGGCTTTAAGTTTTCCTTTTTGCTCAACTTTTTCAAGTAAATCAATATCGGATTTTTTTCTGCAAGCGGTTAAATTAACGATTGTTAATAATATAAATAAGAAACAAAATATTTTTAATAACTTTTTCATAACATACTTCCCAATTCAGTTACACTTCTAATTTTAATACACTTCTCAAAAATTCTCTAGTTATTTCGCTTTGCGGATTGTTAAAAAATTTATCAGGTACGGATTCTTCGACTAATCTGCCCTGAGAGAAAAACATAATCTTATTTGCAACTTCTCTGGCAAAGCTTATTTCGTGAGTAACAACAATCATAGTCATACCGTCCTGTGCAAGTTGTTTCATCGTATCAAGCACTTCGTTGGTCATTTTAGGATCAAGAGCACTGGTTGGCTCGTCAAAAAGCATAATTTTAGGTTCCATTGCAAGGCTTCTTGCTATAGCAACACGTTGAGCCTGCCCTCCCGAAAGCTGTTCAGGATATTTATGTGCGTGATCGAGCATTCCTACTTTTTCCAACAAAGCCCTTGCCATCTGTTCAGCATCGTCTTTAGGAATTTTTTTTACTTTTACAGGTGCCAGCATAATGTTTTCCTTTACTGACATATGCGGAAATAAATTAAACTGCTGAAACAAGATACCAACCTCAGAGCGAATCTTGTTTAAATTAGTATCCGGCGCGGTTACTTCTTCATCATCAATAAAAATTCTACCTTTTGAGACTTTTTCCAAACCGTTAATGCATTTTAGAAATGTACTCTTCCCACATCCGGACGGACCAATAACCGCAACTATTTGCCCTTTCTCAACCTGCGCGCTGACATCTATCAGCACATCAATATTTTTATACGATTTATATATATTTTTTACTTTTATCATAATTTTGTACTTAGTATTAGTAATATTAAAATTAAATCTATACAATCACCTAATTAAGTTTGGGATTTTATGCTCTATGGTATTCAATATTAAGTATAAATAAAATACAATTATAAAAAAATCTCAAAAGTAACTTTAAATGAAGTATAACTTTTTTTATAATTTATCTTAAATACTATTAATTTAAAAGTAAATATAGTATATGGTGTATTAGTTATATATTAGAAACCAGATTTCAGGGGTAAAGTTATGAATAAAGCTATCAAAGTAAAAAGACCTGTTACAATAAAAACTGTTGTAACAACAGATTTTAAAAAACAGGCTACTGAAGAATTAAGCAAAGAATTACAATTGCTTGACAGTCAAATAATGCAGCTAGAGTTACAAAATAAACAAATAGTTGATCAATCTCAATCGTTTTCAGGTGCATTTGGAGAAGATAACGCAAAACAAATTCAGCAGGCTATAATAGAAATATCTCAAAAACTGGATCAACTTGCAACACTCAAACTTGAGCTGCAAACTCAAAAAGACAGCATTAACCATCTTGCGCTGAATAATATAATAGTAACAGGCAGTTTGGAGAATTATGTTGAGCTGAAAATAGGCGAAAACTTATATGATAAATTTAAAGAAGCTGAAATCATCATAAAAGACGGTGTTATTCAAGAAATAAATATGTAAACTTAAAGAAGCTGGAGAAAAAATTGGACAAATTATTATCAGTTGGAAAAATATTAAACTTTCATGGGATTAAAGGTGAAGTAAAAGTAGGTTATACAGCCGGAAAAGAGCATCAATTAGAGCAATTTGCTCATTTTATAGCAGAAATAGGATGTAAGAGTCAAAATTTAACTCTTGAAAAGGTTCGATTCAGCAAAAAATTTGCTGTTATGAAGTTTAAAGAAATTAATTCAATAGATGAGGCAGTGGAAGTAAAAGGGGCATTTCTAAAGGTTAAACAAGAAGAATTAGAGCTTGAAAGCGATGAGTTTTTTATAGATGACCTAATCGGAGTAAATGTTTATGATGACCAGGACAACCTTGTAGGTACGGTTTCTAACATTGTTAACTTTGGCGGTAATGATTTGCTTGTGGTAAAAAATACTGACGAAGAAAATGCCAGGGAGTCAATGGTTCCCTTTGTATCAGAGCTGGTTCCCTTGGTTAATATTGAAGAAAATAAAGTCGTAATTAACGATATTCCCGGGTTAATCAGAAAGTATAGTGACGTTGAGAAAGAAAAGGCTGAAGAAAGCAAGAATTAAGAGATGGAATTCAATATAATAACTTTATTCCCTGAAATAGTAGACTTTTATTGCTCAACCAGCATTATAGGCAGGGCAAGAAAAAATAATATTATGGCAGTTAATACAATTAACCCTAGAGAATTTACAAATGATAAGCATCGTACGGTTGATGATACTCCTTACGGCGGAGGAGCTGGTATGGTGCTTATGTGCGATCCTTTTTTCAAGTCTGTTAAATCAATTGAGAGAAAACAAAACTCAGAACTTATAATACTAACACCAAGCGGAGAAACCTTTAATCAAAAAATGGCGCAAGAGTTTAAAGGAAAAGAACAAATCAATTTTATATGCGGACATTATGAAGGTTTTGACCAAAGGATTATTGACGGGCTACAACCAAGAGCGATATCCATAGGAGACTTTATTTTAACCGGTGGAGAGCTTGGATCTTTATGTATAATAGACGCGGTAACACGATTATTAACGGGTAGCCTGGGTGCTGAGGAATCAACAATAGAAGAATCGTTTTCTGATGATTTATTAGAATATCCACATTATACCCGTCCAGCTGAGTACATTGGGATGCGGGTCCCTGAGGTCTTACTTTCAGGGCATCATGCTAATATTACAAAATGGAGGAAAAAACAATCTATTTTAGCTACAATAAAAAAAAGAACCGATTTATTTGAAAAATTTAAACAAAAACAATTAACAAAACAAGAAAAAGAAATTTTGAAAGAAATCGAAGAGACCAGAGGAGAAGAGTAAATGGATATCGTACAATCTGTAATACTGGGACTGATACAAGGTTTAACGGAATTTTTGCCAGTGAGTAGCTCAGGGCATCTTGTGTTATCTTCCAGTATATATAAAGCCCTTACAGGACAAGCTATTTCAAGTGGCGGTGCTGAGGAGATATTTTTTGATATTATGCTTCATTTAAGCACGCTTGTGGCTATTATGCTTTATTTTAGAAAAGATATTAAAAATATTTTTAAAGTATTTTTTGAATCCGTATTGAACAATACCCTAAAAGATAATTACGAAGCACAAATTCCTATCTATATAGCAATCGGAACAACTGCCACTGTCGCTCTTGCATATCCTTTCAAAGATCACTTTGAAGCACTTGTTCATAATCCTTCAGTAGTAGGCTTGATTCTTGTTTTAACCGGTACAATCCTTTATGCAACAGAATTTATATCTGATAAAATACCTAAAAAAACATCAAAACTAACCTGGAAAAAAGCAGCATTAATCGGATTAGCACAAGGATGCGCCATTGCTCCGGGGTTATCTCGTTCCGGTTCAACAATAGCAGCAGGTCTTGCAACAGGGCTTGACAGAACGACCTGTGCAAAGTATTCTTTCTTGTTAAGTATACCTATTATTCTACTTGCGGCAATATTTCATTCTCTTAAAATGGTAGGTATCGAACAAATTATGACTTACAACTGGATTGCAATTTCCGTTGGCTGCTTATTTGCAGGAACTTCGGGTTATTTTTGTATTAAATATTTTATTATGTTTATTAATAAAAATAAACTAAATGTTTTTGCTTACTATTGTTGGGCTGTAGGCTTATTAATGTTTGTATCATTCGGATTTTTCATTAAATAACCTTAATCCTTAATCTCTATTATCAAAATCTTCATATTGATCAATAAGTTCAGTTTCCGGATATAGGTCACCTATATCCGCAACTGTATCTGCGGCTATTTCTGTAAACGGTTCACCTGCTTTTTCCTGGCAGGATAAAATTATTTCGCGCCTGTCAGTGTTGGGTAATCCTTCTTCCTCGTCTAGCACAAGGACTTCGCACTGTATATATTTTTTTTTGGTTTCACTGTATATTTGTTTTAAAATGGTATGTGCCATTATGCCTACTCCTTCTTATCAACTGATTTTATATACAGATTACTATTTTTTTAATGATTTTTTATTATTAAAAATGCTAATCTAAAAAATAGCCAAAAAGTCTAATTTTTGGTAATGGTCATCACCTTTCTTATGTCATCCCACTACCTGATTTTTTACTGCTCATCAATTAAGAGCCTATCTGGTTAAAAAAATAAAAGCTGGTTATATCAATAATAAAGGCTCATTTAAGGACTGCGATGTTAAAGCTGAAGCGGCTTGCCTGGCAA
>JANQHM010000296.1 GCA_028282645.1 Candidatus Gastranaerophilales bacterium | reverse complement strand
AAAGAGCTTTCACAACTATATTATTTCTTAGAGCAAAATATTAATTGGAAAAAACTGCTGTATACTCAAGCAAAAGCTTTATTAAAAGATAATAACCCATAAGTGTTTACTTTGATCATAGACTCAAGCGCAATAAAACAAGAGTATGCAAATTATAGAATAACTAAAGATGCATTTGTTGATATATCAGATATAAAAAGAGTTCCAAATATTGAAAATAAAAATCATTGCGTTAAAGACGTAACAATGAATGAGGATAAATCAAGAATTAGAAGGAATCCTGTTATCTTTGCAATTATCAGGAGTATCGCCCTTAATATTTTAAGACTAAATAACTTTAAAAATATTTCTCTCGCAACTTTTTCACTTAGCCTTAACTTCAATAAACTCTTTACTTTAAAAGGGATTGCCTAATTTTCCTTTACCCTGAACATAATATATTGAACTTGTGTCAATAAACTGTTTGCATTAAAATCTATTAAAAGATAATCTATTAATAAATAAAACATTGTAAACTTTGCTTAAGATAGTATTGCAATGTTTTTAAAAAAATTTTTTGTTCATGATAATCTATTTATTATCAACATCGAAATAGAGATTAAAATTTATCAAGATTATCTATTTTGAAGAGAGGTGGATAAATGAATATACAAAATAACTCTAATGCAACTAGAGTGAATCTTAATCAATCAAAAAAAACAGCAAACCTTAACTTTACAGGCTCAAAGTTGACAATAGCTAAAAAACTAAAAAGAAATTGTTTTAGCTTTAAAAACAGCTTTAATGGAGTAAAAAACTTTTTAAAGAGCTTTTTTAGATCAAAATCCACCGGAAAAGTTCAAGCAAGTGAACGCAAGTTTACTATAAACAGAACCATAACTTACAATGGTCAAGTGGTTCATAAATACGAAGAACTCCCACCAGTTTGCAGAGTTTCTCAAGAGAGGTTCAAATCTCTACAGGGCTTAGATGGACGTATTTTTAGAGAAACACGCAAGCAAGTACCTATAGCAATTAACTATAGAGGCGCAATTACTGACGCTAGCCAGATTGCCTTAAAAAGGTCTATCGAAGGCTCTAATCTAGACGCTATGACAAGTTTAAGGCTTACAAATGATGTAGCAGACTCAAAGCTTGTTAGGCAAACCGGTGGATTTATGGGCCATAACTGTAGTACAGTTTCACAAATGAGAGACTACATTGGTCGACAAAGACATGTAAATCAACTTGGAGAGTCTAGTTCAAGACCAGTAGAGAGTTACTTGATGCATCGCTCAGAGAGTAGTAAAAGCCTAGCCGAATCTTTACCTAGATCAGCTAGCAATAACAGCCTTAACAATACTACAGAGTCTTTACATAGCTTACCCAGTAGTCAAAGTCTTAGACGATCAAGCATGGATAGCCAGAGTTTAGCTAGTGACTCAAGTTCAAGCAGAGCATTATCATCTAGACATAGCGATGCATTAACTCACAGCTACTCATCAAGCAGCATTGCTTCCGATATAAGCTCAGCTTCCAGTGTTTCATCAGGATCATCTTAAATACTAGAGACTTTAGATTCAATTTTTAACATGTAATATACAAAGAGAGAAAGAAAGAGAAAAATGATAACAACAATTATTAGACGCTGACGATATAGCTGACTATACTAGGTCGTTAGAGTAAAAATAAGTAATTTAAAATTATGGCAAATATTTTTTTTAGCAGTTTTAATAAAGGTGTAAGTTCAAAGGATAAATATATGATTATAAATAAAGCAATAAGAAATAACAGTTATATTAAAAACAATAGTAATAGCAATAAATCAACTAACTTATTATCTAATAAAAATAGCAAAGATAAAATTTCATTCAAGGGTGTAAGTATAGCTAACCCTGAGAAAGCAGCGACTGAAAGCACAAATGTCTTTGATAGAGCTAAACAAACTATAGAATCTTATATGAAGAGGCAAAAAAGTTTTAAAAATCTTGAAGACCTAGATGACCTAGAAGATATTGAGAGAGAAGCGAATAGAAAAAGAGAGGCAGAACGTAATAAATGGCTTAATTGGGATATGGGTAAAAATATAAGGGCAATTGATAATGAAGAAAGGAGGGCAATCGCAAGTAAATTCAAGGATAAAGGAGAAGCACTCCAACGAGATATTGATAGAGCCAAGCAAGCACAAAAATGCGTAGATAACTTACCTGAACAACTTGCAAAGCTTGATCCTGAAAAGGATATAAAACGAAACAAAGAGCTGGAAGGCGCAAGAGCCAGAAGAGCAGGATTTAAGCAAAAAAAAGGATTTTCAAGGATAGCAGGATATGAAGAAGCAAAAGCAATTTTGGATGAATTTTTTATAAAAAAAATAAAAAATGAGCAGAATGGCATAAAAACAAAAATAGATGGCAGTGTTTTATTCTTTGGTCCGACAGGAAACGGAAAAACAACTTTTGCAAAGGCATTTGCAGAAGAAACAAATTGTAAGATTTCTAATATTCGCCCAAATCCACTAGCTAGTCTCAAAGAGCAACAACTTGAATTTTGGGATGAGTTAAAAGAAGAGGCAGAAAATGCAGAAAAATCATTTAAAAAAGATAACAAAAGGACAATAATATTTGCAGATGAAGTTGATAAAGCAATAGGTAAAAATTCCTGCATTTTAAGTAAATTTCACAAATTTCTGAAAGAATGTTCGGCTACATACCATTGCACTGTTTTTGCCACTACAAATCACCCCTTTAACCTAGGTTTAGATATGTCAAAAGAGACAAACTTCCCTATTCGAGTTTCAATTAATCCTCCGAATAAGGCAGATAAAAAGGCGGTTTTAAAGCACTATTTACAGGGTTTGGCCTCTAAAAATACTGATTATAAAACTTTAGTAAATGCGCTTGAAGAAAAGGAACGTAATGAAAAAGCTGAATATAGCAATTCTCAAATAGAGAATATATGCATCACAAATGATAATCAAGAATCAAATATGAAAGATATATTAGGCCGTATAAAAGAAGTTAAACCAGCTATTGATAAAGCTGCTTTAGATAAATTTAATAGAGAAGAAGCATATTTTATGCAAAATAAAATACATATAAATTGATGGGGATTTAATAATGAACATTTCAAGACATCCAATTTGTTTAAATTTTAAAAGTAAAAGCGTCAGTTTTGCTCAAGATAAAGACAAGAACTCTTCTCATCAAAACACGAATAATAATAGAGAAAAGATAATAAGTGGAGGAATAGCATTAAGTTCAACATTAGC
>JANQHM010000251.1 GCA_028282645.1 Candidatus Gastranaerophilales bacterium | reverse complement strand
AATTTCAAATCCATCAGAGCAGAATGGCTCGTAGTCATAAACAACATAGCTATTATATTTGCTACGCCATTCTTTTTTTTCAATTCTGCAATTATTCTCAATCGAGATTTTTTCTAACCATGGGAGAATATCTCTAGATACGTTTCTAAATTCAATTACATTTGCATTGTATATCCCATCGGCGTATCTTTGACCTGTGTTCATATTTTCTCCCTCCATAATATGGCTCTGCTCAAACACGGTAGTAGATTAAGTAAATTACAATTGCTTCTGTATAAATTTTATGGGAACTGTAAAGATTTTTTAATAAACAAAAGGGTAAAATTATTTCTACAACTAAATAGCTATTTATTTATAAAATATTATCTGTTTGTCTAAACCCGATATTGTGTTGAATCGACAAAACTCATATTATTGCTAATTTATAATAATATTTATTTTGGTACAAAATTAAATTATAAATTATTCTTTTCAGAAATCAGTTTATTTTATTCGATAGAATACCCTGACCCTTGGGTCGAGGAGGTTCATTAGCTTTAACAAGATTGAATAATCTGAAAAGTATTTTTGATTTAGTATATTTGAAGTAACATAATATTAGAGAGAGAAATATATATTTTTTTATGGGAGAGCGAAATGTTTAAAAATTTGAATCAAAATTTGGCAGAAGTTGGAGTATTTGGAGGCTCAGGCTTTTATGAATTAATAGATGATATAAAAGAAGTAAGTGTTGAAACACCATATGGTTCTCCGAGCGATAAAATAGCACTCGGCAAAATCGGCAATAAAAAAGTGGCCTTTATGCCAAGGCACGGCAAACAGCATACATTACCGCCTCATAAAATTAATTATAGGGCTAATATCTGGGCAATGAAGTCAATAGGCGTTTCCAGCCTAATAAGCCCGTGCGCAGCTGGCAGCCTGCAAAAGCATATTGAACCCGGTCATTTTGTTATATGTGATCAATTTGTAAATAAAACTTACGGCAGACCCGATACTTTTTACGACGGTCCGATTACAACACACGTAAGCCCGGCAGATCCGTATTGCCCTGAGTTGTCTCATGTAGCAATCCAATCAGCAAAAGAAATAAGTATTCCGGTTCATGAAAAAGGTACAATAGTTGTCATTCAAGGTCCAAGGTTCAGCACAAAAGCAGAATCAAGATTTTATACACAAATGGGCTGGGAAGTTATAAACATGACACAATACCCTGAAGCTTTTCTGGCAAGAGAAATGGAATTGTGCGTAACCAATATTTCTTTAATAACAGACTATGACGCAGGTTTAATCGGTGATATTGCTCCCGTAAGCCATTCAGAAGTTATAAAAGTATTTACGCAAAACAATCAAAAGCTTAAAAATCTTTTATATACTATGATTCAGAAAATACCGGCACAAAAAACTTCATGTAAATGTTCAACAGTCTTAGAGCATGCGAGACTATAATAGCGGAGAAAAAAAATGGTTATTGAGTTATTAAGTATAATTTTGTCTGCACTCAAGTTGATAATATTTTTAAAGGTATTATTATCGTGGTTTCCCAATATCAATTGGTGGAATCAACCTTTTAAATTTATCAGTGACATCGCAGAACCGGTATTAACACCTTTCAGAAAGTTAATACCGCCAATTGGAGGACTGGATTTATCTCCTATTTTTGCGATTCTTACTATTTCCATACTAGAAGAAACTGTGATACGCCTGCTTGCATTCTAACCATAATAAAAAGGCGGTATTTGTTTTTGGTGATGGTCATCACCTTTCTTGTGTCATCGCTGTAAGCTTTTGATATAACTTGAGTTTACTTGTAGGCATCAGTACTCAATTGATCACTACCTTTGTTTTTAAAGACAATTTTAATTTTACCAATAAAAAAGCAATTTATTTTTTTATTTGTTTTTATAAATATAGAGGTATGTATAGTTAAAATATTTTCAAGTGTAAAACAAGTAGATTAAAGCCTTTTAAAAAAAGACCAAGAAGTTGTCTTGTTAAACCTAATGAAATTAACTATTCTCTGAAAAGAGTAATCTTAAATTTAATTTGTGAGTAGTATATTAAGCATTATGTGATTACAGGTTAAGTATGTTATGTAAGGTATAAATAAGAAAGATTAAGAGGAAATATATATGGCAGCACCAATGCCTTGGTATAATCCAAGTCCGTACAATCCGTATTATGGTCAAAGCAGACTTGCACCATCTATGTCATCGGCTTTTATCAGGCCTGAAATTGATATATTTCAAAATTTAACTCCAAGATTAGATTATATTACAAACATGGTTGATAAAGCATTAACAACAGGTGATATAGATGAAGAAAATTTATATCAGGAAGTAGCAAAAGCAAGTGTAGCTATAAACTATCCAATGGCTGATGTAAATTCAGATAAGCTAGTCAGCAAGCAAAAAGCTCTGCTGGCTAAATATGCCAAAATGATGGGAGATTCATCATCTTTACCTAAGGTAAAAATAAAGCCTGAAGCCGCAGTAACAGAAGAAAAAACTGATGGTGACCGTGGTGGTGATACCTCCAAACCGGTTAAACAACCTCCTTCAACAGTAAAAAAGGCTAAAGTAGAAAATAATGAAGATAACTCTAAAGATTCATTTTTAAATAAATTTGGATTATCAAGTATTAAAACCCTTTTAAGAAACAATGATTTTAAAACAAGGCTTTTGGGTTATATAAATAATGAGGATTTTAAAGAAATTAAAATTGAAAAAAAAGATAATGACGATGATAATGGAGATAACAAGGTTGATAAAAAGGATAGCTAGGTAATCCACCCCTCACGCATAGCTCTTACTACAGCTTGCGTTCTGTCATCAACGGAAAGTTTTTGTAATATATTTCCAATATGCGCTTTTACAGTATATTGGCTTATGCAGATTTTTTTTGCAATTTCAATATTATTCAACCCGTCAGCCAAAAGCTGGAGAACTTCGTGTTCTCTATCTGTCAATGGAGATTCTTTTTTTAAGTTATCAGATTTTAAATTATCATTCAAATTATTAAGTTTAATCATTTTGTTTAGCACAATTTTAGCAATAGCCGGATCTAACCATACACCACCTTGCGCAATATTTTGTATGATAGAAGTTAAATTATCAGGCTTTATATCTTTTAAACAATAGGCATCTGCTCCTGCTATAAAAGCTTTTAATACTTCCTGATCATTAGAGTGAGAGGTTAATATTATAATTTTAATATCCTGATTAGCTTCCTTAATTGCCTGTGTTGCTTCAATGCCGTTTATATCCGGCAAACCTAAATCCATAAGTATAACATCAAGGTTTAGAGAATTGGCCATATCTATGGCAGTCTGCCCATATTCAGCCTCTGCTATAACTTTTAAGTTAGAATTTTCTTCAAGTGCTGTCTTTAGGCCAATTCTTGTTAAAGCATGATCTTCCACTATCATTAAGTTTATCTCTTTAGTCATTTTTACATATCTCCCAATCCCTATAAAGAGGTTTTTTCTTGTTTGGGCTTGCTTTGCGTCGGCTTCACTTCAATTTAAGCTTTATTCGATAGAATACCCCGACCCTTGGGTCGCTAACTTATGCAAAGCAAAGCTTTACGTTTAAAGTTATGGGGCTGATACCTCGACCCAAGGGTCGAGGAGGTCCATTAAAAAACTTGGAAGCTGTCTTGTTAAAGCTTGCATCGCCTTGTCAAGTAAGCCGCTTCAGCTTTTAAGATCGCAGTCCGTAAATGAGCCTTTATTCTTTTAGCCGGACAGGCTCTTAAATTGAGGAGTAAAATAAAAGCTTGCCCGCCCTTTAACCCTTATTTGCCCAACTTTTTTTATCAACTATGTCGACTCTTTAGCCTTACTCGTAAATTTTAACACAAAACTGAAACTTGCTGCCCTTGTTTTTTTCGCTTTCTACCCAAATTCTACCGGCATGTGCTTCTACTATTTGCCTGGATAAATATAACCCCAAACCTGTTCCGATTTTCCTTAAGTTATTAGCTTCTTTAGAGTATCTTTTAAATAAATTATTAATATAAGAATCAGCAATTCCGATCCCGTTATCTTCTATAATAACAATAACATTATCCTTTTGTTGTTTTGTATAAACTTTTATAGTACCTTTGCTAGGCGTATAAGTGATAGCATTACTTATAAGGTTAATTATAATCCTTTTAAATTCTTGTTTATCAGCGTTTATATTAATATTTTCATTATGCGGAGTAAATGTAATAAAGTGTTCTTTTTGCTTTAACAAGGGCATTAAATCCTTTATAGCATCGGTTATTATAGAACAGAGGTCAACTTTTTTTAAAGTCAGATTATACTTACCGGCTTCGTACTTATAAGTATCTAAAATAGTATTAACCATACGCAAAAGATCTTGATTGCTGGATATTAAATGATCTGTAATAAAGGCCTGCTTTTCCGTTAATTCACCGTAAGAGCCTTTTTTCATATACTCTAAATTTTGAACACTTGCTAGAATAGGTACTTTTAAGTCATGAGTTAAAGTAGCAACAAAATCCTCTTTTATTTTGTCCAATTCTTTTTTTTCAGTAACATCCCTTAAGATCAATACATAATTATTAGTTATTTGCGGATTAGAATCGGATTTAATACTTGAACAATTTATATCTAAATAATATTTTTCATTAGTTTGTTCATTAATAACTCGTGCGTTAGTTAATGATTTAGGGAACTCCTCAAGGTTATTTTTGATTTTATTAATTAATAAAATATCTTCTAATTTTTTGCCTATAATTTGATTTTTATCAATACCCTTCCACTTGCAGATTTGCGGATTAGCTGATTTTATTTCAGATTTTTTATCTATTGTTAAAATACCGTCTGTAGAGCTATTAATAATCATTTCAAGTTTATCATGCTGCTGAATCAAAAGCTGATTATAAGATTTTACCTCCTGGCTTCTTTTTAATAAAGCCTGAGTCATCTTATTAAAAGCTTGCGCAAGATAACCTATTTCATCTTTGGAGCTAACTTCGACCCTCTGGCTAAAGTCACCTTTTTCTATTGAATTTGTAGCTTTTATTATTTTTATAATAGGACTTGAAATTATACGCGAAAATATATAAGCCAGGCTGGTTCCTGCTAATGCTGATACTAAGGCCACTTGAAATATTAAATTATTATTTTTGACTGTTAATTTATCAAGTAATGCTTGGCTTACTTCAGGCCCTATACTCTGTTGAAACAGTGTAGTTGAAGAAATCGTAAGAACACTTAAAGGTAAGATAGACGCAAACAAGAAATAAGCAAGCAATCTGGTTCTTATATTAACTTTTAAATTTAATTTTTTCATTTTTTTATACTCACTTAGAGTAGTCGGAAATTTAATTTTGTACCAAAAAAAAATATATATATATATTACATATTATTGTGAAGAAAAGAATTATAAGTTCTGCGAGATACTTTGATGATAAACTGTTTAGCACTGTAAGAATTCCAGGGCCTTTTTACCATTATGACAATAATATACTTTCTTCCGCTCGGCATGGTTACAACGCCGGCATCACCGAGCATAGAACCTATATCACCTGTTTTATGATAAAAATCAGCTCTGCTCCCGCGGGGTATCCCGGCTCTAATCAGGTTGATATTTCTAACTTTGCTCATAATTTTTATGATGTTAAGTTTGCTGCTAAAATCAAAAAAATTGGTCTTTTCAATGTTATACAGCATAGTTGCTATTTCTTTCGGGGTAGAGAGATTAGTTCCGGTTAAGTCAGGCAACCAATTTACAATATGAGTTTTGTTTAAACCCCAATGCCTAATGGACTTATTAAGCTCATTAGCCCCGCCCAGTTTATGCAAAAGTATATTAGATGCGGTATTATCACTGCTTCTAATCATTAATTTAGCTAAGTTTTTAACAGAAAAACCGGTTTCGGACTTTAAATACTGCAAACTTCCTGAGCCTACAGCCTTGTGAAAATTATGCATAGGCAATGTTTCTGTTAAAGAAATATCACCTTTTTCAACCTGCTTAAACAGTTCAAGTAAAATAGGAATTTTTATAATGCTGGCAGTCGCAAACTGCTTATCAGCATTAATATTTACATAGTTTCCGGTAGCAAAATCCCATATAAAAATTCCGGGCTCGATGGAGCAATACTCTTTAACCAAATAATTAAGGCTATGCGTAAGCGTAAACATAGAGTCTTTTAACTCAATAGGTGCCATCATACGTTTGTCATTAGCTAAAACAGGCTTAATGGTTTTATGATCCAAAAACAAATTATTAGATAAATATTTATTTGTTTTATTTAAAAAATATATTTTTGAATCAGGAAAAAATTTATTGTTACTAAAATACTTATAATATAATTTTTCAGTATATTCAGGTATTTTTATTGCACTATTTTTTATTCTGTTGATAAACAAATGATTATAGGTATTAATAAATATATTAGGCAGTGCAAAAGTCAATACCAAAAATAAAATAGTAAAAAATCTTAATCTAGCCATTTGTTTTTGCTTGATTCTTTTTTTACGTAACCTTTTTCGATATGCTTCTTGATAATTATACCTTGGTTTACAGGTATTATATTCAGCTTTTAGGCTAATCAGACCAGACAACGTTTAACTCCCCAATCCAATAATTTTATTTATACTAATTCAAAATCAGAATATACTGACTCAAAAATACTTTTCAGATTATTCAATAGAGTAAAAGCTAATAAAATAGGCTAATCTCTGAATCGCAAAGCGGGAGGGTTAAAAAGTGAAATGGTCAATTTTACTTTTTGTAAGCTCATTCCAAAGAAAATCTAAAACTTAATTGAGTAACAGTATATATATTATAATAACTCAGGCTTATCAGAAAGGTAAGGTTTATAAGGTAAAATTAATCCAAAGGTGTAGCCCAAAAGGTCAAAAAATAATGAGTAAATAAGTAACAGGTCAGCTGCTTAACAAAAGTTGACTTCCATTATTCCTTTAACCAGACAAGCTCTTAGTCTCTCAGAAGCTTGAATTTTATTTTTTTTATCTGGCAAGGTATAATATATGAACTAAAAGTAAATTCTAAAATACCAATACCAAAAAAGTAATTTTAATATACTTCTAAAATTCACCTGATTTATAATATAATTTAGGTGTTAGATAATAATTATAAAGGAATAAAAATTGTCTGGAATGCTACCTTTATCAAATATAAAAAAAGAACAAACCACCCCTAAAGAATTTATTATAGATATTAATTGTGACTTAGGGCAAAGTTTCGGCGTATACAAAAATGAGTCTGAAGAAAGCTTAATTCCATATGTCAGCTCTGTAAATATAGCCTGTGGAGCTCACTCCGGTGATCCTGTCACAATAATGAAAGCTTTAAAATTAGCTAAAAAGCATAACCTATCAGTTGGTGCCCATATCGGTTATCCTGATATTCAAGGATTTGGGTATCGCTCACTAAAACTTACATCTGAAGAGATACAAGCTATGGTTGTATTTCAAATTGGTGCTTTAAACTCAATGGCAAAATACTTCAATCTTGTTGTAGAGTATGTTCGCCCCCATGGAGCGTTGCATAAAGATACTTTAACCAACATTGATACCGCAGTGGCTGTAGCAAAAGGCATTGCAAACTTTGACAACTGGTTAATTTTAGTAGGCGGGCCGAGTCAAATTTTAAAAGAAGCAAGTGATATAACCGGTGTTCGCATAGCAGCAGAATTTCAACCAATAAAGAATTACACGGAAAACGGCGAAGTTGATTTTGAAAAAGAAGATATAGGAGATATTGATTTGTGTATAAATCAAGTAAATTCTTTGGCAAAGGATTCTATTATAAAAACGGTTGACAATAAAAATATAACTGCTGAATTTAATACTATTCACCTGGATTTAAGATCAGAAAAATCTATAGAATTAGCTAAAAAAATTCAAACGGTTATAGATAAAAAAGTTCCAATACCAGCTACCTTTGTAATGGAAAGCGGTTGGCTTTCTTAAAAATATAAAAAAAATTAAGTAATTCACTAAGCATTTTTTTACTTATACTTTTTTTATTTAATTCAGAATAAATATTAAAAAAAGTATAAGAAAGGTGATAACTATCAACAAAAAATGTATAAATATGTTAACTTTACCTTAATGAATTATACATATATAAGAGTTTAGTTCGTATAATTAAAATTAAGTTTAAAAGCATTTTTAATTAATAAAGACAGTTAAGGGGTTTAAATAGTGAATTTATTGGGGCACAAAAAACTATTAAAATTAAAGGCCTGGTTATTACCGGGTATGAAGGTGAAAAGATGGTTCTCTCTGTCTATATTTGGAGCATTATTAGTAATTTTAGGTCTTGGAATATTATTTGATTTGCATCCTGTAGATCAATCAATTCAATTAATACGAGCTTTAGCAGAGCATTCTCCTTCTGCTGTTTCCGGTAGTATAGTATTTTTGCTCGGATTTACCGTTATAATAATCGGATTAAAAAAAGTAAATAGCTCTTTAATGGAAGCAATAGATCCTGGAGAAAGGTCGCATCTTTTAGAGACTTTATATAGAAGGCGAAAGCTTGATAAAGGTCCTAAAATTGTTGCAATTGGTGGGGGAACAGGTCTCTCTACTATATTAAAAGGACTTAAGCATATTACAAATAATTTAACCGCAATTGTTACAGTTGGTGATGATGGCGGAAGTTCAGGCAGGCTAAGAGAAGAAATGGGAGTCCTGCCACCGGGAGACATAAGAAACTGTATTGCAGCCTTGGCTGATGAAGAAGATTTAGTAACTGAATTATTCCAATACAGGTTTAAATCAGGTAATGGGCTTGAAGGACATAGCTTTGGTAACTTGTTTTTGTCTGCATTATGTGCAATAACAGGTGACATGGTAAGAGCTGTTAAAGAATCATCAAAAGTGTTAGCTATAAGAGGAAAGGTCTTGCCGGCAACACTTGATGATATGCGCCTTATTGCCGAAATGGAAGATGGCAGGGTTATTATGGGCGAATCCAATATTCCTGAAGCTAACGGAAAAATTAAAAGATTAAAAGCTCATCCTGCAAATCTTGTACCTTTAGATGATGCCGTACAATCTATAAATGAAGCGGATTTAATTATAATGGGACCGGGAAGCTTATATACAAGTATTATTCCTAATCTGCTTATTAAAGAGATTACAAATGCTATATCCGTTGCAAAAGCAAAAAAAATCTATATATGCAACATAATGTCTCAGCCCGGTGAAACCGATAACTATACAGTAGCAGATCACGTTGAAGCAATTCTTGAACATTCTGATAAAAACGTTATTGATACTGTATTTGTTAATGACAATCTTCCTAAAAATCTTGCTTTAAAATATAAGGCAGCTAATTCTTTACCAGTAAAGCTTGATCAGGATAGACTAAGAAAACACGGTATTAATGTTGTGTTTAAACGCTTAATTGAAGAAAATAAAGAAGGCTTTGTAAGACATTCTCCCAAAATGTTGGCTAAGGCTGTAGGCCATTGGTATAAATCAGTGCAAAAAGAAGGTAATGCCGAAAAATCAAATAACGAAAGGCAGCTACTATGAAAAAAGTAACAGTAAATACAATAATAAAATATAAAAATGAAAATAAAAAGATAACAGCTTTAACAGCCTATGATTACTCAACGGCAAAGTATATTGACCAAGCCCGTGTGGACATTATTTTAGTAGGTGATTCACTGGCAATGGTGGCTTTAGGTTATGAAACAACACATGCAGTCACGGTTGATGAGATGTTACATCATTCAAAAGCAGTTGTAAGAGGTTCACAAAATGCTCTTGTTGTAGCAGATATGCCTTTTATGAGCTATCAAACAGATAAAAAAACAGCAGTAGAAAATGCAGGAAGATTTATAAAGGAAGCTGGTGTTTCTGCTATTAAAATAGAGGGAGGGTCTGATTTTATAGTAGATATTATAAGTCACTGTACTTCTGTCGGGATACCCGTATTAGGGCATTTAGGCTTTACCCCTCAATATTTATATACTCTCGGAGGATATAATATTCAGGGTAAAACCCTTGAAGCAACTCAGGAGCTATTAGAACAAGCCAGAGCTGTAGAGCAAGCCGGAGCATTTGCTGTTGTGTTGGAAATGGTACCGGAAGAAGTCTCTAAGTACATAACTGAAAAAATAAATATACCTACAATAGGTATTGGCGCCGGGCGATATTGTTCAGGCCAGATACTGGTAACTGATGATATACTAGCTAAATATTCCGATTTTACGCCTAAATTTGCCAGAAAATATACAAATTTATCAGATATTATGATTGAAACCTTTGAAAATTATAAAAATGATGTGGAGTCTATGAGTTTTCCTGCTGAAAATGAAATTTTTCAATTATCAGAGGATGAAAAAAACAGGTTAAAAAATAATGGCCTCATCACTAGTAAATAAAAATATAATCGTAATAAATACTATTGATAAAATAAGAAAACAGGTAAAAACTTTAAAATCAAATAATAAAACAATTGGTTTAGTTCCGACAATGGGTGCTCTTCACGACGGGCATGCAAGTTTGATAAAAAAAGCAGCACAAGAATGTGATGAAGTTGTTGTAAGTATATTCGTCAATCCAACCCAGTTTGGGCTTAATGAGGATTTGGATAAATACCCAAGGCAATTAAAACATGATATTGAAATATGCAAAGTAAACGGGGCAAGCTTGATATTTGCGCCTTCTGATAAAGAAATTTATCCTGAGAATAAACATTTAACCTATGTTGTTCCTTCTAAATATTATCAAAACAAGCTATGCGGGCTAACCAGGCAAGGGCATTTTAATGGAGTTGCTACTATTGTATTAAAATTATTTAATATAATTACACCTGATCAGGCATTTTTTGGACTAAAAGATGCTCAACAATTAATCATAATCAAAAAAATGTGTCAAGATTTAAATGTACCGGTAAAAATATTAGAATGTCCTATAATAAGAGATACTGACGGATTGGCTCTTAGTTCGCGCAATGCTTATTTAACAGAGTCAGGACGGTTTAAAGCTACTACTGTTAATAAATTTTTATTTAAAATTAAAGAATTATATAATAGCGGATTACAAAATAAAGAAGAAATTTTAAAAATTGCATTAAAACAATTAGATGCTACTGTAAAGCTTGAGTATTTAGAATTTTTAAGCTTGGAGTCCTTTAGCGAAATTGATTTATTAGAAAAAAATACATTAATTGCTGTAGCTGCAAATGTTGACAATGTTAGATTAATAGATAATATAGTAATTTAAAGAACTTTAAATTATCTTGTATTTATTCTTTTATAATTACTTTGCAATAAATTTACAAAGAATATAAATTTAATATATTTTAATGGCCATATATTATATAATGAAGAAAAAATCCTTATTAAACTTCTTTTAGAAATTATTTTTTTTATAGTAGAGCTTTGCCAGGAGAGATATATATGCTTAAACTTTTAAAAAATATAATCAAAATCATTGAAGCACTATTAATGCTAGTAGTTCCGCTGATTTTTTTCTACTGGTTTATATCATTAATAGACCTTGATGCATTAAGATCTGTTTTAACTTTATTTGAAACTGTTTTAAACCAACCATTAGCAATAATCAAAAGTATTATTGATATACAGATAGAAGATAGAGGTTTGATTATAGATTTTTCTCCTGTTATATTGGGCTTTGTATTTATGGGAGCTTCTGTATCCCTTTGTTATATAAGAAAAGGAATAAAAAAAATAGAATTAAAATATGATGAACTTAAATTAAAAAAACAAAGAGAAAAACAACAGCAAGAAATGGAAGAAAAACAACAGAAAGAGATACAGGATCTGAAAGAACATAAAGTAATATATTTTATTTTAAAATTGAGCAAAAGCGATAGCCCTGACTCCTATTTATACAACTCGGAAGAAGATTTTTTTACTCAAAGCATAGTTAACGGCTTGATAAACGGAACTGCCGAAACTGCCGCAAAAGAATATAATGCGGAAAGATATCCGGATTTTGAAGGAAAAAACAATACTTTCCGATTTTTATTTACAGACACCAGAAAAGCCATCGGGTATGCAAAGTTTATAAAAGGCAGAGTTATTGAAATAAATAAAGAAGTGCTTGATCAAAGCATGATAGTTAATTATTCCGTGGGTTGCCATTGCAATTATGATAAAAATAACCAGGAAGTTGATTTGGATGTAACATCTAAAATTCTTGCCTTAAGCGGAGAGAATGAAGTAACTGTCAGTGATGTATTCAAGAAAAAATATGAAGCGGAAGAGCTGGAAGAAGGCATTCAGTTTGCCCCCAAAGGAACATATTTATTTGATTCCAAAGGTATCTGCAATATTAACAATGACGAGCTTGAAGTTTTCAAAATAAAAATAGATTAGGTTATATTATACTTGTTCTCAATTAAAATTTATATTACTCTATTTCATTAGCTTTAACATTATTAAATTAGATTTTTAAAAAACGATGCTATTTTGTCTGTTAAAGTATGAATAGCAGTGCCGAGAAACAGACCGCATAATATTGGTAAGAAAATATTTAAAAAGCTCTCAAAAGTAAAATTATTGATAATAAATAACAAAATTTGTAATAATAAAGGAAATAAGTTTATTTCTAAAAAATAATTAATTGCATAAATCACCCCAATAAATACCATAAAACTTGTTATTACAAAATAAATACATCTTATTATCGGTCCCCATAATAATCCATGGGTATATCTGGAGCGATGACCCAATATTTTTCTGTAAGGCAGCCATATTAATTTAAATAATCCCCATCTTTTGTATTGTTTGCTCTTAGTGTCCAAGTCAGGACCGAACATTAGCTGACAAATCAAACAAGAAAGCGTTAAGAGCAAATTATCAATAAAGTTTAACCCGAAAAAAAAATGTCCTGTCACAAAAATCGGCGTTACGGAGAAAAAGGCTATATTGTCGTGGACTTTTCCTGATGGCATATTAAGGTTATCCTGATATAATAATTAAAAATTGTAAACTATAGAAAGAAATATAAGGAAATAATAACAAAATTTTCATTTATGATGGATAATATTCTATATAATATAAAATGGTGACTAGACAATCAAGATTGGACAAAAATTGACTACAGCAATTTACCCTGGAAGCTTTGACCCTGTAACAAACGGGCATATAGATGTTTTAACCAGAGCGGCAAAACTTTTTGATAAAGTTATTATTGCGGTATTAACCAATCCTTCTAAAAAAGAGTTTTTAGATTATGAAACTAAGTTAAATTTAATAAAGAAATCTGTAAAAAATATGTCTAATGTTGAGGTGGATAGCTTTAACGGGTTAATAGTAGAATATGCCAAAAAAGTAAATGCACAAGTGCTGGTCAGAGGTTTGCGTGCTGTAACAGACTTTGAATATGAAATGCAGATGGCGCAGATGAATAAAAACTTAAGTCCTGAAATGGAAACCTTGTTTTTGGTATCAAATACCGAAAATACTTTTCTTTCTTCCAGTATAGTAAAAGAAGTGGCTATGCTTGGAGGGGATATTTCTAAACTTGTACCGGAATCAGTAAATAATTACTTTAATAATTTAAATAGGGAGATTTAGCTTTATGAGCACCAATAACATCTACAAATGTTTAGAAAAAATACACGAGCTTATTGCAAAATCATTTAAAATGCCTTTAACTCCATTTGTAATGATTCATGAGGACAAGCTTTCCAGTATTATTGAAAAAATATATGTTTTAATTCCCGCAGAAGTAAAAGAAGCACATAATATAATTAATAAACGTGATGAAATATATATGGAAGCTCAACAAAGAGCTAATCAACTTTTAATGGACGCAAAGCATCAGGCTGAAAACCTTTTAAGTGAATCAGAACTGTTAAAAGCAGTTCAAGCGGAAGCTGATAAAATAAGGCAACAAGTTGTTGCAGAGTGTGAATCAATGCAGCATCAAGCAAGAGGAGATGCGGAATTAATTAAAGCTGCTGCAATAAAGCAATCTATAACAATTAGAGAAGGTGCTGACCATTATGCAGAAACTGTTTTGTGTAACTTAAACGAGGATCTTACAAATTTACATAATATTGTAAGAAACGGACAGCAGCATCTTTCACAAATGAAAGCAGAATCCGCTATGTTAATCAATGAACAAAAAACTATACTTGCACAAGTTAATTCCCAAGTGCAGCAAACTGAAAAACACTGTCAATAAAAACACATGAGTAACATACTGCTAGTTTTTGCAAAATCACCGGAGCCGGGAAAAGTTAAAACCAGGATAGGCATGACCGTAGGTATGGAAAAAGCGGCAAAAATTTATTCGGAATTACTGGAAAAAACCCTTCAGGAAATAAAAAATAAATCTTTTTGGAAAAATATAATATATATAACACCAGACTCTAATACGGAATATTTTGCACATTACAATATTGACATTAAAATTCAGCAAGGTAATGAACTGGGAAGTAAATTAATCAATTCTTTTAATGAGGCAAATTTATTAAATCCTGAAAAAATAATAGTTATAGGTTCTGATTGTCCTGAACTGACTAATATTGATATTAAAAAAGCTTTTTGTGCTCTTGAGTCTTCACCTGCTATTATTGGCCCCACATTTGACGGGGGATTTTACTTATTCGGGCTTAATACTAAATATATTGATAAAATTAAAGAAATCTTTAACACTGAAATTAAATGGTCAACAGACATTGTTTTTGAACAGATTAAAAATATTTGTGATAAAATCAACTTGCCGCTATATATTCTCGATAAAAAAAATGATATAGATACAGAAAATGATTGGGTAAGCTATTTACAAAAACCTTAAAGAAAGATAAATACCTATGACGACCTGCTTTGATAAAATAAAAGATTTTAATAAAAACTTAAAAAGAAAATCAATAAGTACATTACAAATAAATGTCGGTTATAAGTGCAACTTAACCTGTGAACACTGCCATTTTCAAGCCGGACCGGAGCGAACAGAGGAAATGAGCTGGGCTGTAATGCAGGATATTTTAAAATTTGTACGGGAAAATAGCATTTCTAATATTGATATAACAGGCGGTGCACCTGAGCTTAATCCTTTTATTAAAGATTTTATTAAACAATTAAAATTAATAAATTCAGTAAAAAATATAAACTTAAGAACTAATTTGGTTATTTTAAACTCACCGGAGTATAGCGAACTTGCTGAGTTTTTTGCAGAAAATAAAATAGAGCTTACTGCATCCCTGCCTTGTTATCTGGAAAAAAATGTTGATAAGCAAAGAGGGCATGAAGTATTTAAAAGCTCTGTTAAAGCAATAAAAAAGCTTAATTTGCTAGGATATGGCCAAAAAAACGCAAGCTTAAAATTAAACCTGGTATATAACCCCGGAAGCGCAAAGCTTCCGCCTGACCAGCAGGAGCTTGAAAAAGCTTATAAACAATACTTAGAATCTGAATATGATATGGTTTTTAATAAATTATATACAATTACAAACTTGCCAATAGGGCGTTTTAAAGACGACTTAACTCAAAAAAACAGTATAAACGCATATAAAACTCTTCTAAAGTCCAATTTTAACCCCTGTAATTTAGATAATTTAATGTGCTTGTACCAGTTAAGCGTTGACTGGCAGGGTAGAATATATGACTGTGATTTCAATCAGGCTCTTGGCTTGATAATAGGTATAGCCAAGCCTTGTATAGATAAAGTTAAGCTTGCTGATGTTCAAGATTTACCTGTTATTTTTTATGAGCATTGTTATGCTTGTTGTGCAGGCAGCGGCAGCAGTTGCGTGGGAAGTTTGACATATCGTTAACTTCCTTCATTAGTGTAATTCTTTTTCTATCTAAAGTTAATACATCAGCCTGATTGTCTTGCCTTAATCTACTTAACTGATCACTACCATAAATTTATTAGCAAGATAATCTTCAATTTTTATTATTTAATAGGATTAATCAATATCGCCTCTTTGCAATCAGCTAAAAAACGTTGTCCTGCTTTTACAAATTTATCAGGAGCAGTACTAACATAGTACTTTCTGTAACTATTAGAACTATTATTAAGTAAATCCAATTCTTTAAGTTTGTGAATCAACTGCTCAGTCAAATGTTGAGCCGGATCAACAAGCATATTTGGGGATTTGGTAAATTTATTTATTATTTCTTCAAGATATGGATAATGAGTACAACCCAGAATAATTTTTTCCACCTGATCCTCTATTAGGGGGTTAATATACTTAAAAACTTTTTTATATGCCTGCTCTGTATGGGTTATATCATTTTCAACAATTTCAACCAGACCCGGACAAGCAATTTCATATACCTCTTTCAGGGGAGAAAGTTTTATAATTTGTTGACTGTAAGCTTTTGACTTTATTGTAGCAGACGTGGCTATCACTCCTATTTTATCCGCATCCAAGCCGGCTATATGCTCAGCAGTAGGCTCTATTAAGCCTAAAATAGGAAAATCATAATTATCTTTAATCTCTTCAAGTACCACCGCAGAACTGGTATTACATGCCATTAATACAATCTTTACATTATGAGACTTAAACCAATTCAGTATTTCGGTAACAAAAGAAAATAGCTCGTCTTTTGTTTTTTCTCCGTATGGAACTCTTAGTGTATCACCAAAATAGATATAATTTTCCTTGGGCAGTAAATTTATTAAATATTTTAATACTGTTAATCCACCTACACCCGAGTCAAATAAGCCTATAGGTGCATTTTTGTCTGCCCTATATTGCATTATAATTTATTTTCAACCTGAATAGGGTTCATCGCTGAATATTTCATAATTAAATATTTAAATAAACCTGCCGATATAGCTTTAGCAGTCTGGTCTTTTCTCTTAGCACTTAACAGTTGATATCTCTCGGACGGATTAGACATAAATCCTATTTCAACAAGCACCGCCGGCACATCTGTATGATGAATAACATAAAACATAGAATTTTTTACTCCTCTGTCTGGAGATTTTACGTATTTAACTAACTCTTGTTGAATCTGAAATGCTAAGCCTTCACTTTGATTTGTATACCAATGAGTTTCTATTCCTTTAATTTTTTTGTCAGTAGAGGAATTTATATGAATACTTACAAAAGCATCAGGTTTTTCTTTATTTGTAATATTTGTTCTTTCTTTAAGAGATACTGTTTTATCTCCTTTTCTTGTAAAAATAGTTTGAACACCTGCATTTTGAAGTTTTTTAGCTAATCTTTTAGCAATATCGTAAACAATATCCTTTTCAAATATACCGTTTACTTCTGCTCCCGGATCATATCCGCCATGACCGGCATCTATTACTATTTTACCTCTTAATAGGTTATTATTATTTTTAGGAGTTTTCTTTTTTGCCACTTTTACTATTTTAGGTGACTTTAATGTCAATTCCAGAGTTCTGCCATCTAAACTTAATCTTGTTTCAAATTGAACGGCTTCCTTCGTCGAAAATAACCATTTTGTACCTTTTTCAAGTTCTTTTATGTTTAAGCCTTTTAAATGATTGGTTTCTTTAAATCTTGCAAGCAGCTCCTGCTCAGGTACTCCTACGTTAAACAGAGCCAAGCTACTTTCCTTACTGTCTAACTTGTGCTTTATATTGTGATAAATAGGATTATTAGAAGATAATATTATTTTTGTTATGTTTTTATCAATTTGATAAACTTTTATATCTTGAATCTTAGCATCAGAAAAAGTTTGTTTTAAAACACTAAAGTCTAACTCGTCTTCCGGTGATATAACCATAGATTGAGTATCAGGAGTTACAGCAGTAATATATTTATCAGGGTTTGAAGTTTCGATTACGAGTCTTGCAGTGTTTGATTCAAACTGTCCGATTCTTACAACATCTTTATTCTCTAATTCTATAGTCTTAGCTAAAGCACTAGAGTCCAGGATTGAGTTAGGTATATCAAATACCAGTCTTTTGGGTTCTTTTATTAACAGTGGTTCAAATACTATAAAATTGCCTGTGCCTGAGAGAACTATCTGATTCTTTTTTGTTGTAATTTTTTTTATTACCAAATTATAACTATTATTATTTTTTACGGAATAAAAAATATTTTTTTGAGAAAATTCGTGTTTTTTTTGTTCTTTCTTATCCTCTATTAGACATTTAGGCGGTTCATCTTCTTTTACAATCTTTTTTGGGGTATTTTTCTGTTTTAATACTTGCTGAGTTTCTTGCTTTGCTTCTTCTGCAACTTTTTGTTTAGTTTTTTCTTTTGGTTCTTGCGTTACTTCAGTTTTAGCATCAGGCTCATCTTCCAATATATTATCCATTTGTTTTTGCAGTAAGTCTTTCGAGACTTTAACAGCCTTAGATTCTTCTTTATTTAATTCTTTTGTTTTTTCATCTAAAATCTTATTATCATTAGGCGTCGCGCTTTTTACATCATCTTTGATACAAGACTCTCCCGGTTTATCCGGAGCTAAAGTCTCTTTAATATCCGGATTAGGAACATCTTTTTCTAAAATTTCGTCATTATTTTTAATATTATTTGCTTTTGTTGTTGAGCTTTGTTTTGTTTGATCCGAGAAAGGAGTAATAGTAACCAACTTTTTAGTTTGTTTAGAGGCAACGGTTTTACTTTTATGAGGCTTTTTATCAGCATAAATCTTAGGAGTAACAATATTTTTTGGATTTATATCATCTATTTTAAATACAAGTGTTTTATTATAAACTTTTAAACCCAATTTATCTAAATATTCTTGAGAATCTGCCGTAAATACAAAACGAACGATATCAGGATTTAAAGAGAATTGAGAAGCCTTAAAGCTTTTTATTCCTTTATCTGCAATATCTATAGACATTTTTTTAAAGGAAAGAACTGTATTAGGTATGTCAACAATCACTCTGGCAGGATCTTTCAGCCTAATAGTATTATAGTCTTCTATCCTTTTTTCGCTGGTCATTATTATTAATTTGCCTTTTTCATCGGGAATGATATTGGTTATAATATTTTTATCACTCGCAAATGCAATATTTAAAGAAAATATTCCGATAAATAAAATCATTAAAAGTTGTCTTAACATAAATATCCCCAGACCCACTTTTTTTAACTTGGTAAATTTAGTAAAGTAGTAAAGATTAGTTGATGATGGTCATCATCTTTCTTCTGCAATAGCTTAAGTTTAATTGAAAACATCAGAATTTGACAGACCACTACCGATTAGTTTTAGTATTATTATTTTATTGTATAACTTATTCTATTACAAGATTTTTTATGTTTTTATAGTACAAAAACTTGAAAATACTTTTCAGTTGGGCTAATTTAGTTAAAATAAATAAAATAAACTATAAACTGAAAAGAGTAGTTAGATTTACAGGCCATTAATTAAGGTATTTTATTAATAAAATCTTAAAGTATTAGCCTATTTACATAAAACTTACTATAATATGAATAATATATAAATATTTACAAAAGCCAGAACAAAAAAATAACCGGAATAGGGGAAAAATGCTTAAAGTATGCGGTAGACGATGGTACGATCAGGATATAAGAGTAGCAAAGTTTTTGCGCTTAATTGAACAAGTGCCGGAGAAAGCTCAGGAAGAGCTTTCTCAAATGATAATAGAGTTCGTTAACCTGATAAGAAAAACAAATGAGGAGAATAAAGACAATAACTTTGTCAGCCTTGGTAAAGAACGGGTTTTAGGCTTGTATCAAGCAGCCAATAAAAGACGATGGTATGATAAAAAGCCTGAACTTAAAAGTGCTATGAATACCCTAAGCACTTTACAAATTGAAGACTACTTAAGAATAGTTCAAGGCGTAACAGAAACAATTGAGGCAGTTCTTCAAGAACAACAAAGAGAGGAACTGCAAGCAAATTAATACTTTATGATAAATTTTGCGCTTAAATTAAATATAGTTTATTTTAAATTTACTAAAAATTTTGTTTCAAATAAAAATAATTGTATTACCATTATTGTTAAGAAATGGGTTTGAATAACAGGAGTAAAATAAAATGAAAAATAATTTTTTATTCACATCGGAATCAGTAACAGAAGGTCATCCTGATAAAGTATGTGATCAAATATCAGATGCTATTTTGGATGCATTTTTATCACAAGATTCAAAAGCAAGAGTAGCAGCAGAAACCTCAGTTACAACCGGAATGGTTTTAGTTGCTGGAGAAATTACATCGAGTTGCTATGTAGATATACCGAATGTTGTAAGAAATACTGTTGAGAAAATAGGTTATATAGGTTCAGCAGGCGGTGGTTTTGATGCCAAAACCTGTGCAGTAATAACAAGTATAGATGAACAATCAAATGACATATCAAAAGGCGTTAATACAGCTCTGGAATCCAGAAGCGGCAGCGAACTCAAAGCGCAAGAAGATGAGAATCTTGGTGCAGGTGATCAGGGTATAATGTTTGGTTTTGCTTGTGATGAAACATCTGAGCTTATGCCATTGCCGATCAGCTTGGCGCACCGCTTAGCGTTAAGATTATCTAAGGTAAGAAAAGACAATACTTTATCTTATTTAAGGCCTGACGGAAAAACTCAAGTAACAGTTGAATATATTGATGGCCTTCCGGCAAGAATTGATACTATTGTTATTTCAACTCAACATGACCCAGAAATCAATGGTAAATCTGATAATGTAAAAGTTCAAAAAATTATTTCAGATGATTTGAAAAAGCATGTTATTGATTTTGTTTTCAAAAATGAAAAAATTAAACCTGACTCACATACAAAATATTACATCAATCCGTCAGGAAGATTTGTAATAGGTGGACCACAAGGCGATGCCGGATTAACAGGACGCAAAATTATTGTTGATACTTATGGCGGTTATGCTCGTCATGGTGGCGGTGCATTTAGCGGCAAAGATCCTACAAAGGTTGACCGTAGTGCAACTTATGCTGCAAGGCATGTTGCTAAAAATATTGTATCTTCAGGCTTGGCTAAAAAATGCGAAGTACAGTTAGCTTATGCGATTGGTAAAGCTGATCCTGTTTCTGTACTAGTTGATACATTCAGCACAGGAACAATAAGCGATGCTGAAATCAGCGAATTAGTAAACAAAAACTTTGATCTTAGACCTGCGGCTATTATTAGCAAGTTTGATTTAAGAAATTTACCTTCTAAAAACAACGGTAAATTTTATCAATATACAGCGGCTTACGGTCACTTTGGAAGAACTGATATTGAGCTTCCGTGGGAAAAAACTGATAAAGCATCTGACTTAAGCAAGCAGATTAAAGAAAGAGCTCAAGTCTAGGAAGTAAATTTATAAATATTAAAGAAACTGCCCTTAATGTAGAAATAATAGGGCAGTTTTTGTATGTTGTGTTCTTTTTACAGGTTTAATAAAGTTTTGACAAACCCATAGTAGCAATTATTTTACCTTCTTTATCATAAATAGGAACTTTAAAAACTACGTGTTTACCAAGCAATTCGCTTGGTTCATCTTTTATAAATAAAACTTCACCGGTTTTTAAAATTTCTTTATCCTGATTAATATAAACTTCTGCTTCAGCCTTGGAGAATAAGAAGTAATCGTCTTTGCCTATAATTTCATCTCTGGTTTTCTTAAAGTTTTTCAAAAATTCATCATTAATTACTATATATTCACCTTTTTCATTTTTAATCCACATAAAATATTTTGAGTTATCAAATAGAGCTTCTAAAAGCGCAAGTTTATCCTTCATAATCAATATACCTTAATATTTAATTAATTTTATAAAATATTAAGGTATTAGCGCTTTTTTTTAAATTACTCTACTATATAAACATGTTTATTTATACTGTTACTCAATTAAATTTTAGAGCCTATCTGGTTAAAAAAATAAAAGCTAGTTATATCAATAATAAAGGCTCATTTAAGGACTGCGATGTTAAAGCTGAAGCGGCTTGCCTGGCAA
>JANQHM010000227.1 GCA_028282645.1 Candidatus Gastranaerophilales bacterium | reverse complement strand
TAAGAAACAAACTAAGAAGCATCCAATGCAACTCTCAAAAAATAAAAAATTATTTTAAGGCTAAAAATGTAAGAGCCTGTCTGGTTAAAAAAATAAAAGCTGGTTATATCAATAATAAAGGCTCATTTACGGACTGCGCTGTTAAAGCTGAAGCGGCTTGCCTGGCAAGGCGATGCAAGCTTTAACAAGACAGCTTCTAAAGTATGCAGCCTGATTCGAATTTAATTGTCAAACATTAGTAGCTCGGAGTAATAACTCTTCAAAAATTTGGAATCATTGCAATAGTGCACAATTAAATTTTTAGAGGTAATATAAATTTATGAAAACTCCTCTAAAAGGTTATCATCCATTTCAAAATTCGCATATACACTTTTAACATCATCATGGTTTTCCAGACTGTCCAATAATCGCAACAAATATTTTGCAGTATCTTTATCCTCCACGGAAATTGTATTTTGTGGAGTAAGTGTGATTTCGGCATTATTAAATGTATAACCGACCTTTTCAATAGCTTCGGTTACTTCTTGCAGTGTATTTGGAGTTGTAATAATCTTAAACACATCTTCTTCATCAATAAAGTCTTCTGCACCTGCGTTTATAGCTGCATCAAAAAGTTCTTCCTGACTTATATTATTTTTATTTATTGTAATATAGCCTTCTTCATTAAACATCCAGCCCACACAGCCTGTTTCACCTAAATTACCGTTATTTTTATTAAAATAACTTCTGATATCACCTGCTGTTCTGTTTCTATTATCCGTTAATGCCTGAATTAAAACAGCCACCCCTCCGGGACCATAGCCTTCATAAACAATTTCTTCTATATTATCGGATGCTCCGGCTCCTGAAGCTTTTTCTACAGCTTTTTTAATATTATCATTAGGCAAACCTGAAGCTTTTGCTTTTTCTATAGCTGCTCTAAGTCTAAAATTACCATCTGTATCAGGACCGCCTGCTTTAACGGCAACCATAATTTCTTTAGAACACTTTGCAAACGCAACACCCTTTTGTGCATCGACTTTTGCTTTTCTGTGCTTAATATTAGCCCATTTGGAATGTCCGGCCATTTTAAAACCTCCTTATATATCCAGGCCGATATCAAGAGTTCCGGCTTTAGTTATAATTGCACTTGTAGAAATATAATCAATTCCGGTTGATGCAACTTCATTAATGTTTTCATACTTAATGTTTCCGCTAACTTCTATTATAGCCTGACCGTTTATAATTTTAACAGCTTCTTTTATTTGACCTGTAGTCATATTATCAAGCATAATAATGTCAACTTTTTGTTCCAGAGCTTCTTTTAATTGATCTATATAATCTATTTCAACCTCTATTTTTACAGTATGAGGGATGGTTTGTTTTACTCTTTTTATAGCCTCTGTTACGCTGCCGGCCAGTTGAATATGATTGTCTTTAATCATAACGCAATCAAATAGTCCAAATCTGTGAGTTGTACCTACACCAACTTTAACCGCATATTTTTCAAATATCCTAAAATTTGGGGTAGTTTTCCTGGTATCTACAACTTTCGCGTGGTAAGGCGCAGTTGCATCCTGATATTTTCTTGATATCGTAGCAATACCGCTTAACTTTTGAATAAAATTAAGTGCAAGCCTTTCAGCTGATAGTATAGCTCTTGCACAGCCTTTTATAATCATTAAGTCCTGATCTTTTTTAATTTGGTCGCCGTCATTAACAAGGGTTTGTATTTCAATATCAGGATCAAGGGTTTTGAATACTGTTTTAACAACATCAACACCTGCTACAATTCCTTCTGTACGTGAATTAATGCGTGCGGTCAGTTTATCTCCGGGTTTAGCTATTGCATTTGCAGTAAGGTCACCGTGCCCTATATCTTCCTGTAAAGCATTTTCAATATGCTTTTTAATTAAAAATTCCGGTAATAAATAAGACATTCCAGCCTATTCTCCTTTTTCTATATAACTATGTTTTGCTATTAAATCCGTTTCAGGGTAATCATCCCTAAAATGCGCGCCTCGACTTTCTTCACGCAATAAGGCACTTTTTACAATAAGTTCTGCTACAATAAGCAGGTTTCTAAACTCATATTCTTCTTCGTTAGTACATTTAAAATTTTTATTAAAATTTACTTTTAATTCTTTTATATCATTTAATGCGGTTGCAAGTTTTTCTTGATTTCTTACTATACCGGCATTATGCCACATTGTGTCTTTTAGTTTTACTGTTAATTCTAATAAATTTATTATTTTTTTCGGTTTATCAGAGTTATACTCTTGAATAATATTGCTTATTTCAGGATAGCTATTAATTATTTCATTAACTTCAATGTATTTAAAATTTGTATTATTTATAAAAGAAGCTGCTTCATTGGCTATTACAATACACTCCAGCAAAGAATTACTTGCCAGCCTGTTTGCCCCATGCAGGGACGAACAGCTTGTTTCACCTATTGCAAACAAATTATTAATATTTGTATGGCCTTCTTTGTTAACTTTAATTCCGCCCATTAAATAGTGAGCAGCAGGTGAAACGGGCACAAGAGTATTAATAAATTCTATATTGTTTTCTTTACAGGATTTTATTATACCTGGAAATCTTTGTTTTATTTTATCTACCGGTATTGGAGATGTATCTAAATAAACTTTGTTGGTGCCGGTCTTTTGCAGCTCCCAGAAAATAGCTCTTGTAACAACATCTCTGGGAGCAAGGTCGCCTCTTTTATCATATTTACCGGTAAAAGTTTCGTTATTTTCATTTTTAAGCACCGCACCTTCGCCTCTAACAGCCTCTGAAATCAAAAATCTCGTGCCGTCATGATCCTGGCATAAAGCTGTAGGATGAAACTGAATAAACTCCATATCTTGTATAACTGCTCCGGCTTTATACGCTATGGCAATTCCGTCGCCGGTAGCAATTGCGGGATTGGTTGTATTGCTGTATACTTGTCCGGCTCCGCCTGTTGCAATTATTACTGCATTAGAAATAATTGCTTCATAGCCGTCCGAATTTTCGTCATATATAATAAGCCCGTTACAAATATTATCAGAATTAACAAGAAGCTCAACAGCATTAGTATATCTTTTTATTGAAATATTAGTGTTATTTTGAACCAGATTATGCAAGGTTGTTTCCATATTTTTTCCGGTAACATCACCACCTGAATGTAAAATTCGCTTTACACTATGCGCACCTTCAAGCCCAAAGCACAAATTATTATGTTTATCACGATCAAACGGCAAACCGTAGTTAATTAAATCGTTTATTACACTTGCGCTTTTCCTTGAAATAAATTCGGCCATTTCTTTATCAGAAAGGCCTGCACCGGCTTTTAGAGTATCTTTCACGTGTAATTCTATTGAATCTTGTTTATTTTCCGGTAAAACCCCGGCAATTCCGCCCTGTGCATAGCGGGTATTACTTTCGCTTAATGATGATTTTGTTACTATAAGTACCTTTTGATTTTGCTCTGCAAGTTTTAAAGCTGCATACAATCCTGCAATACCACTGCCTATTATTGTAACCTCTTGTTTTAATATGTTCATATCAGTATATTTTTACCTATTCATATTTATTCATCATTTTACTTACTTTCTTTCAGTTTTTAGTTTATTTTAAGAGTTATTATAGTTGTTTGTAAAGCTTTTATTTTTATAATAAAATAAACAAGATAAGGTTTTATCCTCCAAAAATTAAAAAAATAAAAATTACTTTCATTTTATTCCAGAATAACATCATTATTAAGGAGGGTGATGGTCATTCACCTTTCTTGTGTCATCGCTGCAAGCTTTTGATATAACTTGAATTTGCTTGTAAGCATCAGCACTCAACTGACCACTACCTTAAGGAGTAATAAATATGTTTAAAACTTGCTCAAATAAAAAGGATTTTGAAAAAATAGCTTTAGGATCGTCTAAAAAAGTTTTTATTCCTGTATGGTGTGAACTAATAGGGGATCTGGAAACGCCTGTTTCGTTGTATAACAAACTGGCAAGCCAAGCTAAATGCAGTTTTTTGCTGGAAGCTGCCGAAAAAGGGGAATATTTTGGCAGGTATTCATTTATCGGCATTGATGCATTATATAGCATTAATACGGACAACAACGGGGCAAAGGTCTATGACTGCATTAATAATAAAGTAATTATGGAAAAC
>JANQHM010000043.1 GCA_028282645.1 Candidatus Gastranaerophilales bacterium | reverse complement strand
ATACGGTAAGGACAACTTGCTTTCGGTTTCGTATTATGTTACCATCAAAAATTAATAAAATTAAATTTTGTTACCGCATACTCAGTTTTCGTTTGTCTCGCATGATTCCAAAAAGAACATGAAAGAAAGGAAAGAAAATATAATAACAAAGTAAAAACTTATTGCAACAGCCACAACATAGTCCACGTTTACCCTCTTTATACTAAGCTTTGACATTTGCATGGTGGTTAAATGAGAATAAACGTACGAAAAGTAAAGCAAGAGACCATGGTTTTTACTTTAATTCTGTAGGTGGGTTTTCTCATAAAGTTCTTGAATTGGTGATCATAAATCGTTGCGGTCGCAGCAAAACTTTTTATAGCTTGATAGAATAAGCAATGTCGATCAAACCGAGAATAGATCTAACTTAAACCGTTTTAACAAGCGACGTTGTGAAAGGCTTCTTGATAAGTTCACTTCCCAATATTGGCATCGAAGTTATTTTCATAAAATTATGGTTCTGGACTGATACATAAGGCTTTTGGGTTAGTAAAGAAGTAATCATAATGAAAAAAAAATATGATAATTATTCACGTGAAAAAACCGGCCCACACATACTGTAACCTCTTTTTACAAATTTCCCTTCCTCCTTCCCAATTATCAATTGCAGGGGAAAAAGACCTGTACACTCGTGCAATAACTGCTTTAAATTCATTCTCTCTCTCTCTTTTTAATTCTCTCTCTCTTGTTAAGGATATCGGTTAAAAATAATATGATTTTTTATAAATTTGCCGTAGACCAAAAAAGAACAATGCAAATTTAGTTATTAGAAAGGACATCATGGTTTTACCGTGACTCGGGATATGTTTCCTTATAACGATTCTTCATTTAGTGTTCACGTATTATGTCTTTCCCTCAAGTAACTGATATCAGGCTGATATTAGCTGATGCTAAGTATTCTCGATGTCTCTTATATAGTTAGCAACTTAATCTTGAAAGCGTCTTTAGTTAAGTATTGCTGGGCTGTCCATTAAGAGAAATTGGTTGATTGAAAGGTATTTTGAATAGATAAAAATGGGAATGGTTAACATTAAAACACCTGCCGACACATTCTGCAAACAGTTTTTCACTATTTTCTACGTCATTTATTGCGTAGCAAGAAACTCGTTAACACGTATCCCAATTGCTTTCCCTACAAAATCCTAGCTCTCTCTATCCAGTATTTCATCATAATATAATTAATTTTTCTTTGCGTGCAAAGGGCATATTCCTTGCAGTATTCTGGATACAAAAGGCGTTGGGGATCCTTGCTCTAAAGACACATTAATCACCACAAAATTGACATTTTTTGCTGCTTTCTGCATTTTATTTAAGAATATACGTATTACTAATTGCTTCAAAGAATTAAATGGATTTGTTATTTTTGCCAAGTACTGCCGCAACGCATAAATAAAGAAAAGGGTAACGCGTTTAATTGATCATTTAAAATCAGAATTACCAATGACAGTTTCTTTTCCTTTTTTTCATTTTTTTTTGTTTTTTTGGGGGGGGAACACGGCAGTCACCTTCAAGTTGGTGCCTTTGACGCAGAAAATATTTGTAGGAAAAAACTGTTTTGCTTTATTTCACTTTGAGAATTCTGAATATTTTTAGAATATTTTCACTGTAGACCCAGAGATGAATTTGTTCATGATCCAGTCAAGTACAAATAAAGTGTATATATAGAAATTGCCTTCACAAAATCCTGGCTCTTTCTATCCCTAAGCTTATCATGAAATAAGTGACCGATTTTTCTTTGCTTGAGCTAAAAGAATATTAAAGAGTTGGATATGCTTTTTCTAAAGACTGAATTTTTCTCTTTTTCACAATTATCATTAGACAAACCTTCATTTGCATTTAAAAAAGAACAATTGACTGTCTTTCCCATTTTTAAGCGTAATTGCTCCATTGAATTTATTGGATTTGTCATTTTCTGAGGACTACCAAAAGGCGGAAATAATGGCAAAAGGAACGCTTTAAATTGACATCTTCTAACAAATTAGAATTATTACCAATAGATTACCCTGCATGTCCGTTTAGATTAAGCTTTAAATTACAATTTACCAAAAATTAATTTTCGTTTGTTTGTTTGCTTGTTTAATTGTGGTTTTGGCACTAGTTTATAGTAACTCCATATTAATTAGACACAAGTTTCCCTTGGTTGTAATGGAGGAACGGAGGACACGAAATGTTCAAAGGAAAACGGTGAAGGGACAAAGAAGAGTTTTTCACGGGAAATTATCTTTTTTAGAATAAATTAAATTAGAAAGGGGTTGACTCGTAAACTTTATAGCACATATATATATATATATATATACGTATGGTTGACGGAAGAAAACAAGTAACTACATAAGTATCCCTACAAGCCTGTTTCGTGGTTGCCCACTCATCAGGGGAT
>JANQHM010000032.1 GCA_028282645.1 Candidatus Gastranaerophilales bacterium | reverse complement strand
TGCAAATGATAATATAATAGACATAACTATTGATAGAAATTATAGCAAAAAAGAAGAATTAAACAAGAAAAAGCCCCATTATTAGCGGGTTTTGACGTAAAAATTAAAAAGTTTAAGACAATGATAGGCTTTTGTTACGCAAAGGGGAGTTATCATTGTCTTTTTGTAATGTTTTTACCGTTTTTTATTCGATAGAATACCCCGACCCTTGGGTCGCTAACTTATGCAAAGCAAAGCTTTGTGTTTAAAGTTATGGGGCTGATACCTCGACCCTTGGGTCGAGGAGGTTCATTAATGCCCTTGATGATAAAGTACATTTAAATGATAGACAAGATATAATTAATGTGATAATCTTATATAAGATAAATATACAAGGTTAAAAAATGAGACTATCCACAAAAGGGGAGTATGCGTGCCTGGCACTGGTAGAGTTATCTCACAACAACACACCAATATGAAAAAAATACGAATTTAAAGAATGTGTTTAAAGAAATACGGGATTTTATCGCGGAAAGGCTTGAGCGTACTACGCTGGCAGATTTACTCTAAGCTGAAAAGGATTTAAGCAAGGACTGCAAGTATGGATATACTGTCTTTTATATTAGTAGGATTCTTTGCTCAACTGGTTGATGGATGCCTGGGAATGGCATACGGCGTATTGTCAAACAGTTTTTTGATAGGCTTAGGCGTACCCTCAGCCGCATCAAGTGCAAGCGTCCACTTTGCAAAGATATTTACAACCGGCGTATCAGGAGCTTTTCATTTTAAGCTGGGCAATGTAGATAATACATTGTTTAAAAAATTACTCTTACCCGGTATTCTGGGAGGAGTCCTTGGTGCTTATCTTCTTGTTACAACGCCAAGCAGTGCAATAAGGCCATTTATTGCAGCTTATCTTATACTAATGGGTGTTGCGATTCTTTATAGGGCAATAAAAGGCAAAGAAGAAAAAGACGTTAAGTCAAAGCTGTTCCCGCTGGGGCTAACCGGCGGATTCTTTGATGCTATCGGCGGCGGCGGATGGGGACCCATAGTTACCTCAACACTGGTAGCAAGGGGCAACAATATAAGAAAAACAATCGGCTCGGTTAATTCCTCGGAATTCATTGTAACCCTTGCTCAATCAACGATATTCTTCCTTGCACTGGGTACCACTCACCTAAATATAATACTGGGCCTAATTATCGGCGGAGTTATAGCCGCACCTTTTGCGGCCATAGCATGTAAAAGATTACCGCATAAGCCTTTTATGATTTTGATAGGTATAATAATTATAATCCTAAATATCAGAACAGTAATGCAAAGTGAACTTCTTGCCTTTATATTTGGTTAAAAGTTATAATGATGGTGAGTAAAAGAAAAGAAAATACGGTTATGAGAGAAGCACAATTAATAATTAAACAAAATAATAAACAAATCAACAGCCAAAAAGGTTGTGTTTTATGGCTAACAGGATTATCAGGAGCAGGTAAGTCTACTCTGGCTGAAAAGCTGTATGATTATTTTAGAGCTAATGGCCGAAAGACCGAGCATCTGGATGGAGATAACGTAAGGTCAATATTTCCCAAAACAGGTTTTTCAGAGGAAGAAAGAAATAATCATATAAAAATAATGGGCTACATAGCCTCTAGGCTGGAAAACCATGGAATAACGGTTATAGCATCATTTATTTCACCTTATAAGGAGTCAAGGGATTTTGTAAGGCAAATGTGTTCGGACTTTGTAGAGATATATGTAGCAACATCACTGGATGAGTGTGAAAAAAGAGACGTAAAGGGACTCTACAAAAAAGCCAGGGCAAACGAAATCAAAAATTTCACGGGCATAGATGACCCATACGAAAAACCTGAAAATCCTGAGCTAATAATCTGCACAGAAAACAAAACAATTGACGAATCTTTAAATGAGATAATTAGTTTTATCAATGCTAGGAGTTGTTAATGGATTATCTTGATCAATTAGAAAATAAAAGTATACATATACTGAGAGAAGCCTATGCTAATTTTAAAAATATGTGTATGCTTTGGTCAATAGGAAAAGACAGCACGGTTTTATTGTACCTGGCGAGGAAAGCCTTTTTAGGGCATGTACCTTTTCCTTTGGTACATATAGATACAGCATATAAAATACCAGAAATGATTGAATACAGAGATAAAATCGCAACAGATTGGGATGTTAATATTATTTACGGTCAAAATGAAAAGGCCCTAAAAAGTAAACAAAGTTTTCCCGACGGTAACGTCGACAGGATCACCTGTTGTAAACTGCTAAAGACTACAGCCCTTAATGATACATTAAGCGGTAACGGCAAGCGGTATATATTTAATCACGACAAAAAAGCCTATGAGCTTGATAAGAACAACGAACCTTATACCGGCGTAATTGTTGGCGTAAGGTCAGATGAAGAAGGTTCACGCTCAAAGGAAAGATATTTTTCGCCGAGAAACCAGGAACACGAATGGGAGCTAGGCGATCAACCGCCTGAATTTTGGAATCAGTTTAAGACAGACTTTGCTCCGGGTACACATTTAAGGATACATCCGCTTTTAGACTGGACAGAGCTAAATATCTGGGAATACATAAAAAGAGAGAACATCCCGGTTGTATCTTTATACTTTGATAACGGTGAAGGTAAAAGATATCGCTCTCTTGGCTGCTATCCTTGCACTTATTCTGTTGACTCCAACGCTAAAGACGTTGATGATATAATTTTTGAATTAAAAAGCGGAAAGTTTGCAAACATTGCAGAGCGTTCCGGGAGGGCTCAAGATAAAGACGACGGTGGCGGGCTTGAGACACTAAGAAAAGACGGCTATATGTAGTTCTCTATTCTGGTACAAAATTAAATTTCAGATAACTCTTTTAAGAGTTTAGCTTATTTTAACAAGTTTTAACCTGACTGAATAATCTGAAAAGTATTTTTGAGTTAGTATAATATAAGGGTTTGTTATGAGAGTAGATGTTTTAAATCCTGAAAAACAAAAGATTGATAATGCACAGGACTTTGATATCAGGCAGAGAATGGACATTGTTATAATCGGTCACGTTGACCATGGTAAAAGCACGATTGTAGGCAGATTATTAGCTGATACCAACTCCTTGCCAAACGGTAAGCTGAAGCAAGTTAAACAGCTTTGCGAAAGAAATTCCAAACCTTTTGAATACGCATTTTTAATTGATGCTCTCAAGGATGAACAATCTCAAGGTATTACAATTGATGCAGCAAGGGTTTTCTTTAAAACTCAATGTCGTGACTATATTATTATTGATGCTCCGGGGCATATTGAGTTCCTGAAGAATATGGTTACAGGCGCATCCCGTGCTGAAGCCGCTCTACTTGTTATTGCTGCGGACGAAGGTATTCAGGAAAATTCCAAAAGACATGGTTACTTAACTTCAATGCTTGGTATTAAACAAATTGCCGTACTTGTAAATAAAATGGATCGCATCGGCTATAATCAGGATATATTTAATAAAATAGTTAATGATTACTCTGAATTCCTTAAAAACATTGATGTTAATCCGCATTGTTTTATACCAGTCAGTGGCTTGATAGGTGATAACATTGCTGAAATAAGCAATAAAATGTCATGGTACACTGGTGACAATATTTTAAATACTCTCGATCAATTTAAAAAAGAAGAAATACCAATTAACAAGCCTTTTAGAATGCCGATACAGGATATTTATAAATTTACTAAATACAATGACAATAGAAGAATCATTGCAGGTACTATAGAAACAGGTAGTATAAACATTGGTGACGAAGTAATATTTTGCCCTTCAGGTAAAAAAAGTAAAGTTAAAACGATAGAAGTGTTTAATTCTCCTGAAGTACCCAAAGTATCAGCAGGCCAAGCTACAGGATTTACTCTTGAGGAGCAAATCTATATAACCAGAGGCGAAGTAATGACAAAAATCGGCGAAGCACAACCGTCATTGTCTTCAAGGATCAAAGTTAATCTCTTCTGGTTAGGCAAAAAGCCAATGGTAAAAAATAAAGAATATTTATTTAAAATAGGTACTTCCAGAGTTAAAGCACGTCTGGAAGAAATCACCAGAATAATTGACGCATCAAGCCTTAACGCAGCCAGTGATAAAAATTTTATAGACAGGCATGATGTCTCGGAGTGTATTCTTAAGCTAAATAAACCTTTTGGTTTTGATTTAAAAGAACATATTACTATAACTTCAAGATTTGTAATTGTTGATGACTACGAAATTTGCGGAGGAGGGCTTGTAAGAGAAACATTGCAAGACAAAGAATCCTGGATGCAAAATAAAGTATTTATAAGAAATTATAAATGGGAAAAAGGCAATATTTCGGCAAAAGACAGAGCTGATAAATACAAACAGGACCCTGCACTTTTATTAATAACAGGCAATGATAATTTAAACAGAAAAAAGCTTGCCAAAAAGCTTGAAGAAAATATGTTTCACGCTAATAAGCCTGTTTATTTCCTTGGTATGAGCAATCTTTTATATGGGCTTGACGCAGATATCAAGGACGGAGATAAAAACAGGGGAGAACATATACGTAGACTTGCCGAGACTGTAAATATATTAATCGATGCCGGAATTTTAACTATTGTTACGGCTTCTGAACTAACGGAAGACGATATTAAGCTTATAAAAACCTCACTCGCTGCTGAAAAAATCAAAACTATATGGGTTGGCAAAGACGTAACCACTGATATTAATTTTGATTTAAAGCTTGAACAGGCTCACAACATTGAACAAAATAGCACTAAAGTCTATAACTATTTAAAATCCGAAAATATCTTTCATTAGGGGAATGTAAATGCTCTATAAAAGTGATAAAGTTCAAAATTTTCAAATTCAGATTCATGGGCTACTTTTATCTATTCACTGGCTTTTTGATTACGGTCATCACTTTTCTAATCTAATGTTTTAAAACTTTTTTGCATTTTCAAAAATACTTTTTTATTTTAGTCTAATTGGGTAATTACAAATGGACAATGTATAGGTGACTAAAAAAATGATAGTATACATAGCAAAATTAAATTTAAACGCAATTTTTCAATGGGGAGGATAAAAATGAAATTATTTAAGTTGGGTCTTGCAGTTTTAATAAGCTGTATGATAATGCCTACAAGTGCTTTTGCTTTTCATAAAATAACAAAATTAGTACCGGCAGCAGATAAAGCTATGTGTAAATCCATCGGCCAAGAAATAGACCAGCAAATTCAGTGTCGTTACAGAGTATTAAATAATTGCAAAGTTCAAAGATATGTTGATTCTGTAGGTCAAAGACTTGCAAAAACCGGTAATAGATGTAGTTTAAAATTTAAATTCGGTGTATTATGTGACCCTAACCCTAATGCTTTTGCAATACCAGGCGGTAAAATTTATATAACAACAGGTATGTTAAAAATATTAAATACTGAAGCAGAATTAGCTGCTGTTCTAGCTCACGAAATGGGGCATGTTCTTGCGAAGCATACACTTAATATAAACTTGTGTCAAATGCGTGGTTTGCCTTTAGACTATACAGGCATGCTTTCTTCGCCTGCTGAAACTCAAAGTGTTCTTCCTGCCCTAACTGAACTGACTTTAGGACAAAGCTTCAACCCTCAACAAGAACAACAAGCTAATCAACAAGCTGCGGCATTAATGGCATGTGCCGGCTATAACGCAAACGGGCTGGCATGTTTCTGGAATAACGTTAATTCAAAGAGACAATGTACTGCCTGTTTCTTGGCTCGTCATCCTGTAAGTGATCGTAGCGTACAACAGTTAGTGGCATTCATTACTGCTAACAGATTTAACCTAATTGGCTTAACCGCAGATACTTGTGATTTTCATACAATAAAAAATCAAGTTGGATAATTAAATAATAAACCAGTTTAAAACATAATAGCTAAGAAAATAACCTTCCCCCCTTCGAGCCAGAAAGGGGGAAGGAATCATATAAGAATAAATAAAATTCAAAGGGCAAGTGAGACGGTGTAACCGTCGGAAAGCAAGCCCAAAATCAAAAATATCCTCCTTACTAGGGGGTTTGGGGTAGATATCAAATGTTATCTAAAGATGTTATTTCAGGAATAGGAAGGTCAGGGATAAATCTGGCTCAAGCCCTTAAGTATATATTTAGAGGAAATCTAAACTTAAAAGAAACAGCTGTACAAATTAATAAAGCTGGTATCGGCTCTATTTTTATAGTAAGTATAACCGCAATGTTTATTGGCTTAGCTCTTTCTACCCAGATGGCGCAAGAGCTTGCAAGGCGTTTTGGTGCTGAACACCTTGTAGGTGGAATCATAGGAGTTGCCGTAATAAGAGAGCTTGCACCTGTTATAACTTCTATTGTAGTTGCAGGAAGAGTCGGGGCTGCAATAACCGCAGAAATAGGTAGCATGAAAGTTTCTGAGCAGATAGAAGCTCTTATTGTGCTTGGTATTAATCCTATTAAATACTTGGTTGTCCCAAGACTAATTGCTTCAAGTATTATTACCCCGTTATTAAGTGTTGTTGCTGCAATTTTATCTATTGTTTCAGGCATGATTTTGACTAAATATGCAGTGAATCTAAATTACGGCATTTATTTGGATTCTACAAGAACATTTGTAGAGGTTAAAGATTTATTTATTATGGCTTTGAAAGCATTTGTTTTTGGTATCACTATAACAATTATAGCTACTACAACAGCTTTAAACATATCAGGAGGAGCGGAAGCTGTAGGAAATGCAGCCACTAAAACAGTTGTATGGAGTATTATATTTATTTTTGCTTTTAATTATATAATTACATCATTATTTTTTGGAGCGTAGATATGTCGAAAAAGCCTATTGTTACTTTAAAAGATGTTTGTTTAGAGTATGGAAGTAAAAAGATTTTGGATAACCTCTGTTTTGATATTTATCCTCAAGAGATTGTTTCTATTCTTGGAGAGTCCGGGTCAGGGAAAAGTACTATTTTAAAACTTATAAGTAGTCTCATTTATCCTACAAGGGGAGATATTATTGTTAAAGCTCAGAGGCTTGGCATGTCTTTTCAGTATCCTGCGTTGTTTAATTCTATGACTGTATGGGAAAATGTTGCGCTTGCTCTATTTGAAACAACTAACTACGATCACGAGCAAATAGACGCAATAGTTAAAGAGTCATTAAAAATGGTGGGAATGGATAAAGTTATAGATTTATATCCTGAAGAACTTTCCGGCGGAATGCAGAAAAGAGTTAGTATAGCTCGAACTTTGGCACTTAAGCCTGACGTTTTACTTTATGATGAGCCTAGCACAGGTCTTGATCCTGCTACTGCTGCCAGGTTAGAAACAGATATGATGAACTTAAGAGATGATATTGGTGTGACTTCTATTGTTGTGACGCACGTTATTGAAACTGTATTAAAGGTATCTGACAGGATTTTAATCCTTGATAAGGGCTATATAGTTTGGGAAGGTACAAGAGATGATTTCTTAAACGAGTCATCACCTTACCCTTGTAGCTTTAGAGAAAGGGAAACTTTAGAGTATTGTGAGCAAAAATGTAAGCAAAATCAAGAAAAAAATAAATAAAATAAAAAATTTAAATTTATTATTTAAAAACACTTTAGTGGAGAAAGTAATTTATGCCTAATCAAAAAATAATTAAGCACGCGGAATTTAAGGCAGGACTGTTTATTATAATTACTGTTTTATTATTTTTATTTATTGTTTTTTGGTTAAGATATTTTACGGTTAGGCCTGATATGACTATTTATGCTGAATTTGTAAAACCTGAAGCTCTTACAGCCGGCATACAGGTATTTTATAAAGGGGTTAATGTGGGAAAAATAAGGAGAGTAAAGTTTGCTGATGATTTTAAAAGTACTATTGTTGAAATAAGTCTTTATATGAAGGATTTGCGGCTTCCTGCTAACATAACAGCAAAAACACGATCCGAAGGAATTGCGGGACAAAAATATATTGAGCTTCTTTATCCTGA
>JANQHM010000031.1 GCA_028282645.1 Candidatus Gastranaerophilales bacterium | reverse complement strand
CTCGCTACCATGAGGGTTTTTCCGATAACCCTCTGATTAGAATAATAGACGCACACAAGGAACTGCTTTATAAAGTCCGCAGTGTGCGCATAGCCCAATGCAGGCTGCATAAGGTCAAGCATACCCTCTGGCTAAAAGAGGAATATCTTAAGTTAGCCCGCGACAAATACTACGATCCCGACCAGGCAGCCGAAGAAGAAATAAAATATTTCAGCTATGAAACCTGGCAAGACGAGTCTGTAACCCCTGAACAGGAAGAACAAAGGTATAATGAGCATTTTGAGTATTACAGGGAATGCAAAAATAACGATCTGGAAAGAAGAACAATTAAGGCTAAACGTCGTAAGGAGAGCAAGATCCACGCTGTTAAGCGTAACAAATTTATAGAGCAGGCGTGGAAAGAGGCAAAAGAAGAAGCTAAACAGCTAACCCTGGAGGCTATTTCAATTTACAAATGTAAAAAAATCAGGCAGGGAGAATTCAAGTTGGTAAAAGTCAGCAATAATCCAAAGTTGACTAATTTAACTGTTTTCAAGGAAATAAAATTAAAGGAAACACCCGCGGAAGAGGCAAAGGTGGCTGATACTGCGTCAGCAGGTGATACTACTATTTTAGAAGATAATGAAAAAGATAATATTATTAAAGACGAATATAATTGTGCAAATGATAATATAATAGACATAACTATTGATAGAAATTATAGTAGAAAAGAAGAATTAAACAAGAAAAAACCTCATTATTAGCGGTTTTTAGATTTAAAATTAAAAAGTTTAAGACAATGATAAGCTTTTGCCTCTGCAAAGGGTAGTTATCATTGTCTTATATATATCCATTATCCAAAAGAAAAGCATTAACTATACATTAGTTAGCCGTTAAACTCACTTAAATTATATTTTACAATATTACAATAATTGAATAATAAAGAATGAGGAGCAAATGAATGTATTTAAAGTGTCCTGCCTGTGACAGCGAATTGAATAAAGTATCTGTAGGCAATATATTGCTGGATGTATGCCAGGGCGGTTGTGCCGGTGTATGGCTGGATAAAAACGAATTAAAAAAAATCAATAACTCGGATTGTAAAGAAGGGTGTATTTTATTTAAATTGAAAAAAAACCCTAATATTGTGGTGGACTTTGATAAGCAAAGATATTGCCCTAAATGTTCAAATCAAAAACTAACGGAAAATTGCTGGAAACTAAAAGAGGATATAATTGTTGATATTTGTGACAGTTGCAACGGGCTTTGGTTAGACAACGGTGAACTTGCGTTGATTTTAGGTGTTGAAATTAAGGGACATCAGGAATCCAGGGCTAATAAGCTAAATACGCTCAGAAAGCAAATAAATACTAGTACTCAAGAGGCAAATTCATCACTAGTAGATCACTTTAGGGCTTTGATAAGTTTCTAAAATTTTATATATCAAATTCCAGGTCTTCTACACTGATCTTGCCAAGTCTTGAGCTAAGCATGTCAATCTCATGCAACAGCTCAGCCTCTCTGGTTCCAGGCTCGACCAATGACCCAAAGTCCTTTATCCCATGATGTGACGCAATAACATGCCCAAGCTCGAAAAATCCGTTAGAATTTGCCCAGCTAAAGCCCCAAGCTATATGATTAATCCATAAATCTTGCCAGTCATGATTAACTTCAATGTCACCCGATTCTAAATCAACAATATACTCAAAAATCTTGCCAAAATCATGCATTATGCAGCCAGCCAGTACAACTTCATTATTTACCTTTGTTTTAGTTACGGAGAATAATGCCTTTGCATAATCAACACACTCAATAATATGCTGCATTAACCCACCTACATAGTTATGGTGATGCCTTTTAGCAGCAGGAGCTATCTTAAATAGTTCCTTATGTTCTCTTAACTGCTCTAAAATACTTATTTTTAACTTTTCATCATTTAAAGTGCCTACTATATCTGTTATTTTGTTGAATTTTTCTTCTCTCTGGGCTGCTGAAAGGCCTATACTTACTTCTTTTATTAGTTTTATTTGTTTAATTATATAATTGTTGAATTTTTCATTAAAGTCTGATTCTGTAACGTAAATGATATTACCTATTTTTAAAGCTCTTTTTTCTATCTTGCAAAGGGAAAACTCCCATATTACACAGTTTATTTTTTCATCGGTATCAGTATCAACAAGCTGAACCTTAGCCAGTAAATCACCGCCTTTAGTTTCGTTTTCAATATAATTGACTATTTTATATTCATGATTTTGTTTTAACATTTTGATTCCTTATGATATTTATTTTTTGAATTTTTTTTAAAAATAAAAGTTAAAATTATACTAAATAAAATACAAATTATAGAAAAGCCTATTAGAGTTTCGCATAAACCAAAATACTGAGCAGATAAGCCTGTTAATAAATTCCCGAGAGGAATCATTCCACCAAAAACAAGAGTTGATATGCCCATAACCCTTCCACGATACTCATCTTCAATACTTGATTGAATTATTGTATTAGTTGTAGAAAAATATGTGACTATTCCAAATCCTGTTAATGGTAATAAAATAAGGCTAAAATGATAATTTTTTGTAAGAGCAAGCAGAATAATTGAAATACAAAATACCAATAAACCTGCATAAACAAAGAAATTCCTCTTTTTGCTATTTCCTAGGTATGCTACAAATAATGCACCGAACAAAGAGCCTATTCCGTTAAAGGAAACCATCATTGCATAGCCTTTTTCTTGCTGAGCTAAAAGGTCTTTTGCAATAGCCGGTAACAAAATTGTATATGCGGAACCGAATAGGCCCATTACCATCATCAATAAGAGCAGATGTAAAATTAACCTATTTTTTTGTACGTATGAAAGACCATTCATAAATGAATGGATTAAAGACTCCGATGTTTGGCAAACCTCCGCACCCATTAGCTTTATACTGGCTAAGACCATCAAAATAGGAACAATGGCTAGCGCATTGGACAAAAAACATATTCCCATATTGAATTTAACCATTAATGCACCCGCTATTGCAGGGCCTATCATTCTTGCTGCGTTTACTATGGATGAGTTTAATGCTATTGCGTTATTCAAGTCATCTTTGCCTACCATATCAACCATAAAAGCTTGCTTGGCAGGTAAGTCAACAGCAAAAATAATACCGGAGACAACAGCGATTAGCATAATATGCCATATCTGTAACAGGTTAAAATATGCTAAAAATGCCAGAATAAAAGCTATAACCATAGCTAAAAGTTGTGTTCCAATTAAAATAATTCTTTTAGGGTATCTGTCTGCCAGAACGCCACCTAATGCAGATAAAAACAATAAAGGAAATGTATTTAAAGCTGCAATAAATCCAAGTAGGAACCTTGAGCCGGTTAAGTCATATATTAACCAGCTTAATGCTGTTTGTTGTATCCAAAAACCCAATAAAGATATTGACTGCCCTGTAAAGAATAGTCTAAAGTTTGTGTTTCTCAATGAAACAAACGTTTTTTTCAGTAAAGTAAATTGCATATTATACTTACTCATCAGTCAAACCAAGCTGAACGTCAACTTCAAATGTTCTGCCCCACGGTAATTTTACCTCTATCTCCTTAAGAGGTAAATATGTCTTTTTCAGTATTTTTTGAATATAGGGTCGTAACAACTTCTTTAATGTGTCTTTATTTGCATTTTGATAACTCTCTCTTATTATTTGCCTGCAATTAGCCTGGTATGCCCAGTCATCAATAAATCTTATTGTTAGTAGTTTCTTAAAGTCTTGTTCGTTGAAACTATTATATTTTTGTGAAATATAAGTATTTAATCCCATAGAGATTACGCTGCCTAGTGTGTTTCCTGTTGTATTCCATCCTGCATAACCTGAAATTTTTGATAAAGAATAGTTGTTATCTAGCAATTCTTTAATGAGAAGATTGTCAGCTCCGTTGGCTGAAGATATATCAGCTATGATAAAGGGTTTATCCGAATTTTTAATTGTATCTATACAAAACTCTATAGCTTTAACTGATGTTTGCTCAGTATATATATTTAGTGTATGGTCATTTTGCTCTTGCTCTGGAGTGTGTACTAATAATATAAGGTCAGCATCACCTTTGTTAGTTGATATTTTTGCACCAGCAAGGTTTATATGATTTTCAACAGCTTGTGATATTGTTTTATCTTCGTATCTTGATATAATATTAGCACCGTTTACTGTTGAATAAATGGGATAAATGTTTATTTTTTCGTTATTTTCTTTAATAACAGAACGAATCAGCAGTGAAGATATTATTTCATCCGTGCCCGTATGAATTTTGCAACGCTTTGATAAATTTTTATTATTTATTAAATTATTTATTTCCTCAGCTTCTATAATGTTTATACCCTCTTGAGCCGTGTCGTCCCTGGAAAAAATCAGCTCGTCAAAGCTGCCGAGTTCCAGTAGGTTTAAATATTTTTTATTAATTAAAAAATTACGCTCTCTGGTATCTAAGTAGTCTTTTAGTATATCTTCAGGTATTTGCCGTTTTATTAAAGCCAGTTCGTCTTTACTAATAAAGTTTTTAGTAAATTTATGATATGAAACGGAGTAGTTGAAGATTAATTTTCCGTATTTATCCCAGTAAAGCTTTTCTTCTTCATTAATATTGCTGTCAGACATTCTCATAATACTGCTAAACGCATATATTTTAGCATTTTTTAAGAACTTATTATTTTTAAATTCAAAAAAATAAGTTTTTAAATCTGACAGGATTCGATCATAGTCTTTATTTATTCGTCTTGAAGAAATTAAACCGCCGTATGCAATTGTGTCCAGAGCGCATACAATTGCATCAACGTTAGTATCTATTGATTTTATCCAATTTAATATCTTATCAATTTGGGCATGATAGTTTAGACCGCCTAGTAAACCTCTTGGTGGCATTAGTATATTGGTATTTTTATTAATTTGTGCTATTTGTCGTGGGAGCAAATAACAAACAGGACGATTATCCAGAGGAATAACTAAAATATTATTTTTTCTTTTTATCAAGGCTGGGATCTCTTAGGTTTCTTAACATTAAAGGTGCTTGGTTATTATAGAACATACTGTTTTCAACCGCGCCTTCATATGCCTCGGGTTGACCTTCACTCATCTGGTTAACTGTATTTATTGTTCTTAAAAAATCTGTATTTGTGCCTGGTAGTGCGGGTCCCAGCAATGGTATTTTAGATTTTTTTTCGGGAGGTATCATTACAACTGCATTATTTTTGGATTCTCTACCATTTGATGCCATTATTTTAGCAAGTTTTAAGTCGCTAAAATCAGGATTTTTCCAAACAGCAACTTCAAAAAATAACATTTTGCCTGCAAGCTTTTTGTCTTCAGGAATATCCAGCTCCAGTTCCAATACTCCTTTTGCAGGTACAACGCCTTCAGTTGTTTTAAGATCATCTCCCAGTCTTAATTTTTTACCGTAGAATAAGTCTGCACCTTTATTTTTAAAGGAAGTCGCCAGAGATACATAGCTTCCTGCTTGTGCTTGCACTAAAAATTTGTTTTTCTTGCCTAAAATTATTCTGGTTGGCTTGTAAGCTTTTGGAAAATTTCTTGTAAACAATAAATTTTTCTTCCTTTTATGTGATTTTAAATTAATTTCATCTGCCCAAACTGGTGCTACCAGTACAGACAAAAGAAAAAATATTGATAAAAATCTTTTCATAAACTCCACCCTTTTTATGCTATCTTTAAAATACTTTTCAGATTCTTTAATCCTGTTAATGCTAATAAACTGCCCTCTGAAAAGAGTATTCTGCAATTTAATTAAGAAGCGATATAAATACTCTTCCAATTATTATCATAATAAAATAATTATATTTCATCAATCTATATTTTGAATAGTAAAATTTTTTTCTGTATTATATAAAGGGAAGAAATGCTAAAATTAATAAGGATTAGGCATGAAGTTCAGCACAAAACAATTAACAGAAGTAACCAAAGGCACACTGTTAATAAGTAATAATATGTCCGGTGAGTATGAAATATCAACAGATACAAGGACGATAAACTCTAAAAATGTATTTTTGCCCCTGATAGGTGAAAAATTTGACGGGCATGATTTTTTTGACGAGGCTTTATCAAACGGATGCAAGTGTGGATTTGTTGCAAAAAGCACTAAGCAAAAAATTTCTCAAGATATAAAAGATGCTTTTGATTTTTTAATAGAAGTTGATGATACATTAAAAGCTTATTTAAAGCTTGCGAGTTATTATAAACAAAAAGTAAACCCTTTTGTTATTGCTGTTACTGGTAGTTCCGGCAAAACAACCACAAAAGAAATGATATATTCCGTATTTGTGCAAAACTTTAAAACTCATAAATCCTTGCTTAATCATAATAATGAAATAGGTTTATGTCAGACTTTATTAAACATGCCTGAAAATACAAAATATCTTGTGTTGGAAATGGGAATGAGAGGCTTAGGCGAGATAGAACTACTATCTAAATATGCACAGCCTGATATTGCTATAATAACTAATATAGGAACTGCCCATATTGGAAGGCTAAAATCAATAGATAACATTGCAAAAGCCAAGTGTGAAATAATAAAATATGCTAAAGAAAATGCGTATTTGATATATAGAAACATAGATCCAGTAAAAAAAACAGTTAAAAGCTGGTATGGTAATTTCTTTCCGGTGAGTGATTATAAAATTTTAAATATGGAAAAAGATAAAACCATATTTGAATATAGAGATAATACTTATCAGATACCTATTGGCGGAGAATATAACGTACAAAATGTCTTATTTGCAATAGAAGCAGGTTTAATTTGCGGATTAAATGCTCAGCAGATAAATAATGGGCTTGAAAATTATCAGACAGTGGGGCAGCGTTGGAAAGAGTTTGAGTATAAAAATAATATAAAACTGATTAATGATGCTTACAACGCCAATCCTGATTCTGTTAAAGCAGCAATAAAAGCTGTTATAGATATTCATAAAGGGAAAAGTATTCAGCTTGTACTTGGAGATATGGCAGAGCTTGGTGAAAATACCGATCAATACCACACAAGTGTCGGAGAATTTATAAATAATCTCCCTGTTAGCGAGGTAATAACCATTGGTGAAAAAGCTAAATTAATTACAGATTGTATCAAAAATGAAAAAATTAAAACAAATTCTTTTAATCAACATATAATGGTAGTAAAATATTTAAAAGAGAATTTAAAAGATAACACGGTTGTTTTATTTAAAGCATCAAGGTCGATGCAGCTTGAGAAGATAATTGATGAGTTATAAATAATTTTAAGCGGGTAGGAGTGTTGTTGTGTATATTATAGTAGCCTGTTTGATATCTTTGATATTGGTTTTGTTAGCAGGTAAACCATTTTTAAATATTTTGAAAGAAAATTTGTATGGACAATATATAAGGGAGGAGGGGCCGGCCTCTCACAGAAAAAAAGCTGGTACACCAACGGGCGGCGGAATACTTATTGTATTATGCTCTTTTATTGCTGCGTCCGCAGGGTTGTTTATGCTTAAAATAGTTACATTATACTCTCATATTGTATTGATGTCATTTTTACTTTTTGCTCTTATCGGACTTAAAGACGATTATGATAAGATAAAAAACAAACAAAACAAGGGTTTAAGTGCTAAGGGCAAACTCATGTTGCAATTTGCCGTGGCTTTAATACCGTCCTTGTATGTAACATTTACAGGTCAGTCTTATATTGATGTCTTCGGTTATTCTTTAAATTTAGGACTGTTATATCCCTTTTTTGCTGCATTTGTTATAGTTGGTACATCTAATGCGGTTAATTTAACTGACGGACTTGATGGGCTTGCGGTGGGTACGACATCAATTGCTTTAGCTGCAATGGTTATTATATTTATTTTAAGCGGCAGATATGAATTAGCTGTTATTTCGGTTGCGGTGATGGGTGCATGTTTAGGTTTTCTTAAATTTAACAAGAATCCGGCTCAGATTTTTATGGGCGATACAGGTAGTCTTGGACTTGGCGGCTTAATCGGAACCCTTGCAGTAGTTGGTAAAATTGAATTATTGCTGGTTTTGATCGGCACTGTGTTTGTGGCAGAAACTTTATCTGTTATTTTACAGGTTATAAGCTTTAAAACTACAGGAAAAAGAATATTTAAAATGAGTCCTTTGCATCACCATTTTGAGCTTTGCGGATGGTCAGAAAAGAAAGTGGTTTATTCTTTCTGGTTTATCGGTGCTTTATGTGCCTTTGCGGCTACTATGATTAAATTTTATTTAATTTAGGTTAAAAAAATGAAAAATTATTTTAAAAATAAAAATATAACCATATTAGGGCTTTCAAAAAGTGGTATATCTTGTGCCAGGTATCTTAATAGCATAGGATGCGGTTGTATAATCAGTGAATACAATACAGAGACATCATACAGCAATGAAGAATTAAATGAGCTTAAGAGTTTAGGGATAAAACTGGAAGTCGGCGGGCATAAAAATGAAACAATATTAAATGCTGATATTATAGTTACAAGCCCTGGCATACCGCCACATGCACCCGTAAAACAACTGATAAAAGAAAATAATATTAAAATTATCAGTGAAGTTGATGTTGCTTTTTTAGAGTCTGACAAGCCATTTATTGCCATAACTGGCACAAACGGCAAGTCTACCACTACAAAGCTGGTGTCCGAAATTTTAACCAATGCAGGCTTTAATGCTCCGGCATGTGGCAATATCGGGCTTCCCGTTACTTCTCTTTTAAATACTGGTATTGATTATTTTGTAACAGAGATTAGCTCCTATCAAATAGACACAAGCAGATATTTTACACCTGAAATTGCTTTGTTTTTAAATTATTCTCCTGACCATATAGACTGGCACGGCAGTAAGGAAGAATATTTTAAAGCTAAAGAATCATTATTCACAGCTAAAAATAAGCCTTTATATTCTATTTTAAATGCTAATGAGCCTGATGTAAAAAATATTGATAAAAAAATATCTAATAAAGTCTTTTATTTTGGTGATGAAGCTTGTGGTAATTCTGTTTTTATAAAAAATAATAAGATTTTTACTAGTATAAAAAATAAAAAACAAGAAATAATATCTCTTAAGGAAATTAAAATACCTGGAGGCCATAATTTACAAAACATCATGGCTGCTATAGCTATTGCAAGTATTTTAAAGATAAGCAAAGAAGTTATTAAAAATACTATTATTGATTTTAAACCACCTGAGCACAGGCTTGAATATGTTGATACAATTGACGGCATTGAATATTATAATGACTCTAAAGCTACTAACTGTGACTCTGCTATTGTAGCGCTAAAAGCATTTAAGGATAACGGCTGTGTATTAATTGCCGGCGGAAAAGATAAAGGAACCAGCCTGGACGAGTTTGTTCAGAACTTGAAAATATCAGCTAAGGCAGTTGTGCTGATTGGTCAGGCAACTGAAAGATTTGAAACGGAAATGAGAAAAGCTGATTATCAAAATATATATAAAGTAAACTCATTGGAAGAAGCAATAGATTGTGCCGGAAGTCTTAACTTGGCACCGGTTTTGTTTTCTCCTGCATGTGCGAGCTTTGATATGTTTAAAAACTTTGAAGAACGAGGAAAAGCATTTAAAGATTATGTCTCAGCAAAGAAAAACTCAAAATAGTAAAGTCAAAAAGCTGGTAAAGCCAAAACCAAAGATTAAAAAAAAGGTTAAGGCAGAACCTGCTGATAAACCTTTATTGATAATAATCTTATGCATTGCATTAGTGGGTCTACTTTTTGTATTTAGCGCAGGAGCTCCTGAGGCTGGTGTAACCTTTAATAATTCTGCATATTTTTTAATTAGACACAGTGTATTCTTGACACTTGGATTTATACTGTTATTTTGCTTTTCTAAAATTAATTATCAAAAACTTAAAGATTTAGCAATGCCCCTTAGTATCGTTGTATTGCTTCTTGTTGTTGCCACATATATACCGTCAATGGGTAAATTAAATTATGGTGCAACAAGATGGCTTGTGATAGGAGGTATTCCTTTTCAGCCCTCGGAGCTTGCTAAGCTTGCTACTATATTAATCATTTCCTCTACTATGGTTGATATAAAGCATTTGATAAGTAAAAATTTCATGATATGCTGTTCTTTAGTAGGCTTAACAGCTTTGCTTATATTAAAGCAACCTAATTTAAGTATGTTTATAATGATAGCATTAACTTCCGGGGCATTGATGCTTGTAGGAGGAGTTTCTCCGTTATTAATATTTAGTACGGCCGGATTGGGCTCGGCATTTGTTTCTATTTACATGCGCTCTAATGAGTATCAATGGGATAGAATAAAAGGATGGTTAAATCCTTGGGAATTCGCTCATACCCTTGGGTATAATCTTATTCAATCCTGGTATGCAATAGGTTCCGGTGGATTTTTCGGCGTGGGCTACGGCAATTCCAAACAAAAATTATTCTGGTTACCGTTTGCTCATACTGATTTTATATTTGCTGTTATTGCTGAAGAATTGGGGCTAGGGGGATCATTAATTGTTATTGGCTTGTTTGTAGCATTTATTTATAGAGGCTTTTTTATAGCCAACAGATGCCCTGAAATGTTTGGCAAGCTTGTGGCATTTGGAATAACTTTTTCTATTGGAGTACAAGCATTTATTAATGTAGGAGTTGCAACAGGCACTTTGCCGGCTACCGGTGTAACATTACCGTTAATTAGTTACGGAGGATCGTCAGTACTTACAACTATGATTATGCTTGGTATTTTGTTGAATATTTCCAGGCTGAAAAGTAGCGTAAAGGTTAGCAAAAATGGAAAATAAAATTAATATAATAATATCAGGTGGCGGAACAGGCGGGCATATTTATCCGGCTATTGCAGTAGTGCAAAAACTTAAGCCGGAGCAGGACATTAAAAATATTTATTATATAGGCTGCCCTAATAATATGGAAAAAGATATTGTTGCTCAGGAAGATATTGAGTTTTTGCCGGTTTCTGTGTCGGGTATGCCCAGGAAGATTAGCTTTAGATTTATTAAATGGATTTTTCAATTAATAACAGCAAGTATAAAAGCTATTGGATATTTCAACAGGTATAAGCCTAACATTGTACTCGGTACAGGCGGATATGTCAGCGGACCTGCTTTAATTGCGGCTAAATTATTAAATATTCCGTTTATTATACATGATGCTGATGCCCATCCCGGTGTTGTGAGCAGAGTTACGGCGCCTTATGCAGCGGCGGTATCTGTGGCGTTTGAAGAGGCAAAAAAGTTTATTAAATCCAATAATATTTTTGTTAACGGAAACCCTGTAAGGAAAACTTTTTCGTCTATATCTAAAAATGATGCTATAAATGAATTAAATTTAGATGCGAATAAAAAAGTATTATTAATAATCGGAGGCTCACAAGGGGCTAAATCTTTGAATGAAGCAATGAAAACTATAATACAACCCCTTGTGCAAGAGCACAATTTTTTGGTTATACATCAGACAGGTAAAAACAAGCATGATGAGTATATTGAAGAGCTTAAGCCGATTTGCCCTGACCTGTTATACGATTCTAGCTATATAGTTAGGCCGTATTTTGAGAATACTGCTTTATTATATGCTGCTGCGGATTTGGCTGTTACAAGAGCAGGCTCGCTAACTCTTTCGGAATTATGTTTAAGTGCTTTGCCTTCTATTTTGGTTCCTTATCCTTATGCTGCAGCTGATCATCAAAGATATAATGCAAGGGCTATGGAAAAAGCGGGAGCTGCTGTATATTTGGATGATAGGGAGTGTAATGCCGATAATTTAATGATGTTTATTCTTGATTTGCTGAATAATGAGAATAAGTTGTTAAAAATGAAAGATTCAGCTAAAATACTTGCAAAACCTTATGCAACTGAAAATATTGTAAAATTAATCAAGGATATAGCAAAGTAAAATAATTTATAATTGATATTAGGATAGGAATAGTAAGCTGGAGTTTTGAATGAGATTATTATTATTATTAGGTTTAATAACTTTTTTAGTATCTTATTTTAGAAAATTTTTATTACAGAAAGGTATCGGCCTTAAGGATATACCCGTAATAGAGCCTAAAGACTTAAGAAGCAGTCTGTCTAGGCCGGGCCATGTGCTTATTGATCTTAGAAACAAACTTGAGTACAAAAGCAAACATATTGCTGGTTCTCAAAATATACCGTTTGCAAATTTAAAAGCGCATCAGCATAATTTGCCTACTGATAAAACAATAATTCTTATTTGTAATAATCAAGTGAAGAGTATAGAAGCCTATAGAAACTTAAGCGGAAACGGTTTTTTGCAGATGAAAATCCTTAAAGGCGGTTTGGATTATTGGAAAAAACTTGGTTATTCTTTTGATAAATAAAAAAAGGTTAAATTTTTCAATGAAAATAAAATATTTATTAAACCTTATATTATCTGTTTTTTTTATATTTTGTCCTTTGTATTCCGTTATATCACATCCTCATGGATGGATAGAGAATTCTGTTGTTTTTATATTTAAAGAGAAACAATTAATAAAAATAAAAACTAACTGGAAGCTTGACGAAATGAATAGCATGATGCTTATTAAAGCTGTTGACAGCAATGGTAATGATAAGCTTGATGAAGTTGAGAAAAAGCAGCTGGAATGGGAGATAAATAAATTTATTCTTGAAAATATGGCAAATAAAAACTATTACAGCTATATAAAATTTGATAATATTTTATTATCCTTTAAATCCAGGGAGTTTGGTTTTACAATTGATAAAGGTATTATAACCATAAGTTTTACAGTTAACTTTGATAAGCCTGTTGATTTGTCTTTAAAACCATTGTCAGCAAGCTTTTATGATGAAAGCTATTATTATTATGTTTATTTTGATGAAAAAAATCCGGCTTCCTTTGGCGGGACTAGCTCCAATAATTGCAAGTATAAAATTGATGAGGATCTGCAAAACCTTTATTATTATAAAACAGTGCCGCCTCAAAGGATAAAGTTACACTGCGGGGAGTAATTATACTGAATTCCTTAATTAAATTTTAAATTACTCTTTTCAGAGTTTAATTTATTTATTACACTTAACATGATTGAATAATCTGAAAAGTATTTTCGGGGTAGTATATGAAAAATTATTTTTTAGTTTTTATATTTTCATTATTTATTTTTAGTACTTGTTTTATTGTTCAGCCTGTTACTGCTGTCGAGCCTGCACCTGTTAAAGCAGAAGTTCAAACTAGTCCTGCTAAAAACATTTTTTCTGAGGTGCTTAAGGTGCAAAGAAAATTTAATTTTGAAATTACTAAAACGTTAATGAAGATAAAAAAAGAAAAAGATCCAAAAGTGTTTGCTATAGGCATATTTTTTGCTTTTTTATATGGTAGCCTTCACGCTTTAGGGCCGGGACATTCTAAGACTATTATAGCTTCTTATTTTATTTCTAATGAAGAAACACTTAAAAAAGTCCCTATTATGGCTTATCAGATATCAATGACTCATGTTATTACCCCTATTATATTTGTATTACTTGCTGATCTTTCTTTACGACAGATAATATCCGATCCTGATAAGCAAATTTACTGGTTTAAATTTATAAGTTTTCTTTTAGTTATGGGTATTGGGCTTTTTATGCTGATAACTAAACTGATAAATTTAAAAAAAGATGTTTGCAGCTGCAAGCATAATTCAACAGCTCTTGCTTTTTCAGCGGGGCTGGTACCTTGTGTGGGGTCATTGTTAATATTGCTTTTTACTGCGGCAAGTAAAATGTTTTATATGGGTATAATGCTTGTAATAGCCATAGGCTTGGGTATAGGAACTACTATTACACTGGTGGGGTTATTATCTTTTTATTTTCGTAAATTAATTATGTTGAAAAAGTCTAATAATATTATTCAAGTAATATTAAAAATAATAGACTTTGTCGGGCCTATTTTTATTATAATCTTTGGTATTATTATGTTTTGCGGATTATTTAGCTAGGGACTATTAATTTTTGTTTTGGCTTCAATTCTTTCGGGGACACCAATTGATCCTAATCCTTTTTCTATTTCTGCTTTAAATTTTTCTTTTTTATTTCTTCTTCTTGTTCAGTTTTCTGCTCTTCAATTGATTTGCCGAACATTTTATCACCTGCTCCTTTAGCTACTTTATGTCCAAGATAAGACCCGATGAAACATCCGGCCAACGCTCCAAACGGTGGACATAACGGTGCCATTAAAGTTCCCATTGCCGCTGATGTAACGGTGGTACATACTATGTTTGTTGCGGATCTATTCACTTGAGAACCAAAGTCACCGTTTTTATAAGCTTTTATTATTTCAGGGACTTCTATCCCTGCTGATAACGCAACACTGAGTATTGGTATTTTTCCTAGTGTATCGGCTGCAAATACAGCTCCTTTGCTACCGCTTACAAGGTTTTGCCCGTTTGAAAGCGTAATTTTTGCGTTTTTGTCTATGGCTTTTACTATACTCTGTCCTGCTTTAGTATCAAGCAAATTTTTATCAATTGCACTTATCGTTGATATTACACTTTTACTATTAGGACACTTACTTTCCATAAACCTCAATGTTTCCGGCGGGAAAAACCTAAAGCCGTCTACCTTGACTCCATCTGTTGTTTTTGTTTTCGGATCAAATAAAAAGTTTCTTAAATCTTTATCTTTATAGAGATACTGAAAAAAAGAAGTTTTGTCAGTACTGGCAGCTTTACTGCACTTATCTATTGTTTCCAGGATTTGCTTGGTTTTATTTCCGGATTGAACAACTGTTTGAACATCATATGGAGATTGAACAACTTTTTTAGTTGTTTTAATAACCTTTTTTGTTGTATTACCATCAGTTTTACCCATTTGGCCGGCTGTTGATTCAATATTCGGCCTTACAGGTACTCCCGCTAATACTCCTTTGTTAGCTGTATTACCAACACACAATTTATTATTCCTTCTTATTACTTCCCATTTATATAAAAACATAAATGAAAAGAAAATTGCGGATATTGAAAAAATATTAATTTATGTTTCAAAAATTTTTAAATCATCTAAAAAGACTAAAGTTTATGAAACATAAAACCGATAAACTAATCAAGATTAAGACAATAGAACTTGGAGCGGATATGAAACAGCAAGAAATTTATTTATCATCAAATATTTCAGATTCAGTAATGTTTCTTATGAGAGGTGCAAAAAAGAGACGTTCTTTAGCCCAGACAAAAGCTCAATTAATACAGGGTAATTTAGGATTAACACCAAAGTTGAAAGCAATTAAATAGGAATAAGTAAAAAGATCTGCTAAACTGTAGATCTTTTTACTTATTCTGGTAGTGGTCAGTTGAGTACTGATGCTTACAAGTAAATTCAAGTTATATCAAAAGCTTACAGCGATGACATAAGAAAGGTGATGACCATCACCCTTATTCTTTATCCTGAGATCTTTTTATCACAAGCAAAACTTCATTCGGGCCTACCATTTTTAATGTATTTCTAACCATTTCTTCAATGCCGGCCGGAGAGTTATACTTTGCCAAAAGTATTTTAAGTTCTTTATTTTTAGTATTAGCAGACTTATTAATGATTTCAAGCTTATTATGTTTTACGTGTAATACTATTAATTTGGAAAAATTTAAATATAAGCCTTTAACTACCTGCATTAACAATAAAATAAGAAGTACAGATGTTAAAAAAGCATAAAAACGTTTTTTATGTAACTGTTTAATCATTTTTTGTTTGTTTTTATGAGTATTTACTATTTTTTTAGCATTATTTTTTAGCAAAATATTTATCCTTTGAGATAAGTTTGTCATTTTATATTTTTGTTTTTTTAAAATTAAGTAAATTATTTAACCAAAAAATATTTTTAAATTACTTCATAATAACTATTTTAAAAAATAGTTTAATATATGTCCAGAATTTTATATAGAATAAAAAAAAATAGTACAACCGGGTGAGATATATTAAAGGTTGCACTCGGGATATATATCTTTACAGCCTGAAATATTAATTTCATTTTGAGTTTTCTTGGGAATACCATCTTTTAGCCAACAAATAGGCTTATCGGATTGTCCGTTAGGCTTTACATAACTAAACGCTTTACAGCTTTTTTCTTTGTAACAAGCATCTGCACAAATTTTAGCAATATCTTTATGTAGTTTTGAATCTTTATGAATATTAAAATTTTTTTGATTTAATAGCCAGCTGGCAATTTCAAAATTTCTATAATCATCACCGGCTCGATCAAGTTTAATATCAACCTTAATTTTATTTAAATTTTTTCTTAAGCTTGAACAACAATATTTGTACAGAGCAGGCTTTGAGTTAACATCGGAACAATAACAGTATTTTTTAAAATCAAATGTTAGATAAATTAAATTTGAATTATCCACATTTAATTTATCAAAGTTTAAACCTTGTTCATTATCAGATATATAACTATTAAAGAAAATATTTTTTATTGAAGTTCCATTAAATGTACAATTCCAAAACAGGGTATTTTTTAAGGTTACATTTTTTAAGTCCACATTTTGAAAATGTACATCTTTAAAAGTTACATTTTCAAAAGTAGCATCTTTTAAAATAGTCTTATCTAAAATAGCATTTTCTATATTTAAATTTTTAAATTCAGCTTTTCTTAAATCAGAATAAGATAAATTTACAAAGCCTAAGTTTGTGTTTATAAATTTTGTATAAAATCCTACAGAATACTCCAGGTTACTGCCTGATAAAGAACTATCCTTAAACTCTGCATTAGCAAAGTCACTCCCTCTCAAGTTACAAGAATGCATTTGAGTTTTATTTATTTGTGCTTTTATTAATTTTGAATATTTTAAATCAGCTCCTTTAAAATCCGATTTGTTTATTTGTGCTTTTGTAAAATTAGTGCCGATAAGATTTGATTTAAAAAAGTTTGTATTTAAAATATAAGCCTCATTAAAAAGCGAGCCTGCAAGAAAAGCTTCTTCAAAAGCTGCTGACCTTAAATTGGTAAAAGATAAATCCGTTTTAGGCAGGTACGCGTTTTTTGCTTCCATAAACTGTAAATTCATTTCTTTTAGTTCTACAAGCGAAATTCCTCTGTCTAAAAAGTGTTTCTCTAATATTTTGTTTGAACATACATTTATATAATGATACTCTTTATTAATACATTCTTTATTAATATCTTTTTTTAATTTTTCAAAATCTATTTTATTATCATCTTTTAATAAATTTGAATTAAATATTTTAGTTGAAGCGTATGTTCCCAAGTAAACAGGGTAATTATTTAAATTATAGAAAGATTTTATTTTTACTAAATTCGTCCTAAATATCAATAAATATCCACATAATATAAATAATAATATTATTAAAAGATATATTCTTGAGCTTTCTTTTTCTGTTATTTTTTTAGCACGGAGAAAAATATGAAAATTAGTGATAAGTATTGTAATAAGAATGATAAATTGGATTATTGAATTATCAAATTGAGATATTTTAGGAACTGATAATAATATAAATATACCTAATATTACATTAATAATATAATTTATACGAATTTTTTTAATAATAATCTTTAAAAGTTTAATGCATTTTTTATTATTATCAGCTATGCTTTTGAATTTAGAAGAAAAAAATCTGTAAACAAAAGAATAAAAAGACAAAATAAATGCAAAGAAAGTAAAAACAAAAATATCTTTATCAAAATCAAAATAGAGGGCGAATTCAATGTTATAGCTTTTAAGCACTGTATAAATAAATAACATAAATAATAAAACTATTCCCATAATTGATAAGAATACAGTGCTCTTTTTTCTTAAAACTTTAATAATTTTAATTTTCAAGTTTTCAATAAATTTATGTTTTTCAAAAAATTCTGATTTAATAAAAATTGTTATTGGAAGCAAAAGACTTAATACTTCTATAGTAATTAAAAGTTTAATAATATCATTTATAATATTTTCGTTATTATTATAGTTTTTAATTCCAAAAAGATATTGAAGTATATATTGAATAACTGCTAAAATCTTATCAAAATAATCTTCAACGCATATCTTGTAATTAATAAACAAAAAAGAAACTAAAAATAAAATCCATGTTACAGAAAATGTAAAATCAAAAATTTGTGACTTTTTTCCTTTAATTATTTTATTATGCCTTATATTTCTTTTAAGGCATTGATTATAAAAGCAAGATAGAAAAACAACGAATGAAATTACTCCAATATGCACTAAAGAAATTATTGACCTATGATTAATAAGGTATTTAAGCCAAATAAGAATTAATATTGTCGGAATAAAACCCCAGGTAAAAAGATATAGCATTAAATTTTGAATAATTAAAACCGGGTCATATTTTTTCACTTTTAATTCTAAATAATCATTTGCATGATTGTCGAAGAACCAAGGGTATAAAGTTTTTGATAATCTTTCTCCCCGATTATTATAAGCCGGCATGTCTCCTGCCATTATCCAGAATTTTCTAAGCCTTGAGAGCCAAAAGGCATAAATTGCAACAAGCAGAAGAGGTGCAAACAAGAAAAAATACTTGACCTCAACATCAGTATTCAGTACAGGTATAATAAAGTTTGTTGCATTTGTTAAGAATAATATATCATTAGTTGTTAAAGTTTTTAAACAGATAAAAAATGCTATAATTACCATTGTAACAAATGCAACACTTAAAGAAGCCGTTGATACTTTAATTTTATCTATTAATACTTTTTCTTTTTCAAAATATTTTTTAGGTAACTCTGCATTGGTAAAATCAGCACCACCAACATCTGCTGATTCTAACTTACTGTTTTCATCAAATTTTGCTCCATAAAATCTGCAATTTTGAAAATTAAACTTGCATAAGCTTAATTTTTCATTATGGTTATAAAATATTTCATTTTCAAGATCAGGCTTCCATTCAGGAAAAAGCTTTCTTAGTTTATTCCACTCAGAGCTGTTTTTATAAATTATTTTTAAATATTTACTTTTATAAGCAACTGCTTTGTAAAATTCCTCAGGAATATTATTATCATCTTTGCAAAATTTAACATTATTTGAATGCTTAAAAGTATTATTAATATTATATACCTTTGTAAAGTTTATTTCTCCGGAGGTAAGGCTACTAATAGTATCATCCGGATTAATATTTGCTTTTTTTATACGACTATTTGTCCAATCCACATTATGAAAATCCACATTATGAAAATCTACATTATGAAAGTCAATTTTTCTGGGCTTTGAACTTTTTATAAAAGTTGTCCTATTAAAACTTGCCCCGGAAAAATCACAATCAACAAATGTACAGTCTATGAATGTAACATTTGCAAAATTGGAATGAAAAAATTTACAGTCTTTAAATGTTAATCCTTCAAAAACATTTTCCTCAAAATCACAATAACTGAGGTCTAATTTTAAAATAGTCTCTTCAGATTTAATAATTTTAGATTTGTTTGCCAGTCGCAAATTTATTAGGTAAGGCTCATTATTTGCCCTACTGCTATTTTTATTTAAAATTTTATAATGATCACATTTTTCAAATAAATATCTCAGGTCATTCCAGGTTTTAGTATGTTTTGTTATAATTTCCCAAGCACAGATTATGGGATCTTTTCTTTTAGGGCATTGTATTAATGGCGACTTTAATTTTTTACAGTTATTTTCCAGACAATTTATACAAGTATACCTATCATAATCAAAGCCAAATATCTGCCAAACAAGCCTTTTTATCGGTATTATAATATTCACCTTCTAATCTCTCTGAACTACACTTTAATTTTCAAAAAATAATATAAAATATTTTAATACAAAAATAAAATATTTTTCTATAAAATATTAAACTTGTATTATTTTATTACATTATTATTTAAATTATAGATAAATTAAACAATAATTTTTTTCTATTTCGGGATTGTTGATGAATAACCAATTTCATTAAGCAATGTTACAAAATTAACATTTTTACATTCAAAGAGCCTGCGGAAATTTTAAAAACATGTTAGAATATATATTAAAGAAATAAAATATAAATATATTCAATTTT
>JANQHM010000010.1 GCA_028282645.1 Candidatus Gastranaerophilales bacterium | reverse complement strand
AGTTTTCACCTTTAAATTTTAAGGCCGAGCGAGTCGGCAAAGCCGACGCAAAGCGAGGCCAAAAAAGAATTTGCCCCTATGAGGGGCTACGGGGTGGATAAAAAGAAAAAACTTTTTATTCCTTACTTAGTGTAAAAATTTTATTTTTACACAGTTTGATATAGAAAAATTAAAAAAACAAAAATTCCTGGTAATTTCTATTAACCAGCTTTTTTGCTTATTTTATCTTTAAACTTATTTAATACATAATAGGCTATATCTATTTTTAGTAAAATTGTTAAATAGAAATAAACAATAAATCCAATAAAAGTAACCAACCCTAACCTTAAAGCTAATACAAAAAAGGTTTTTTCTCCTAAAAGAGCTGCAAGCCATGTATTAAGCGGTATAGATACCAAAGCACATCCTGCGGTTGCAAGTGCAAGTTTAATAGTATTAGGTAATAATTTATAATAATCCATCCTAATCTTTTTAAGCAGTAAAATAGCAAGTAAAAGCCCGTTAGTAAAGGTAATAAGCGTAGTAGACAAAGTAATGGCAGCTAACCCAAGAGGACCGATCAGTAAATAATTAAGCAAAGCTTTGAATAATATACTTACCGTAGCAACATAAAACGGGGTTTTAGAGTCATCAAACGCATAAAAGACCCTTGTTAGTGTATCCCTGGCTGCATAAGGAATTATAGAAACTGAAAGATAAAATAAAGCCTCAGTTACCATAAATGTGTCATCAGCATCAAACTGACCACGCTGGAAAAGTAAGCGGATAGCATCATGCGCAAGTAAAAATATAAACATTAAAATTGGAAAAGCAAAATACCACAAAGACAAAACACCCTGTCTAAAGTAATTTTTTAAAGAATCCCAATCCTTATCAGCTACAAAGTTAGAAAACATCGGAAATAAAGGCACCAGCATAGATGTTATTAAAATCCCAACAGGAAATTGAAATATCCTGTTTGCATAAGCAATTGCAGACCATGCACCTTCTTTGAGCTGAGAAGTAAAGAACATATCTATATAAATATTAATCTGCCCTATAGTAGTAGCAATCATAGCAGGGAATAAAATCTCCCTGATCTTTTTCATAGAAGGACTAAAAAAATCGAAATTCGGCTTGTATACAAAGCCCGCCCTGAAAAATACAGGCATTTGTATTAAAATTTGCCCAATTGCACCTACTAAAGTGGCAGTAGCCAATATAGCTCCAAATTGATCCTTATCAAATAGAAACAATGCCGCAATAACGCATACACTGGCAACCACCGGACTAAGCGAGGTAAAGAAAAATTCATTAAAAACATTTGCCACACCGTAGAAAATTCCTATAAGTCCACCTATAAACATAACAGGAGACATTAACTTTAATTGAAAAGAAGCTAAAGTCTTTAATTGAAGAGTACCATGCGCTGCAATAACAGCAATTATCTGATCAGAAAAGAAAAATACAAGCACTGATAAAATAAGAAAAAATATTCCGGTAGCTGTTAAAAACGTAGACATTGTTTTATTTGCATCAGGTGGTGGAGCTATTGACCTATCTTTTACAGCCTTGCTAAAAAAAGCAATAGTGGCAGTATGAAAAGGCCCGCCAAGCCCACCGAGTAATATTAAAGCAAAAGCAGGTATTTGATACGCATAAAAATAAGCATCACTTATTACAGAAGCTCCGTAATACTGTGCAATAACAACATCTCTAAAAAAACCTGCAACCTTGCTTATAATTGTTATAATTGCGATAAGTCCGGCTATTTTAAACAGTTTATGACTACTCATTCCTGGCTTTGATAACCTCTACGTGCATTCTTACAGACTTTCCACCCGCTTCATTTTTCGGTAAATAATATACTATTTTGTTTATGCCGTCTTTAACATATTTTTCTATATTAACTATTATGTTTGTCTGATCTGATATATTTTTAACATTTAATTTTTTCCCATTAATTTTAATAGAAATATTATTAATATCTTCCATATTTTTTATCACCAAAGACGGATCCTGGTCCAGTATAACAAACTCTTGCTCAACCTGCTCCAGATTAGTGCCGGTAGTCAAAACAACAGGCCAGGTACCTATGGATATACCTTTATAATAGTGCTGTAAAATATCATAAAAAATAAAACCGTTTTGGTCCATAAATCCTGCCCCGTACTGACTCATTCCTACACCATGCCCGAATCCTCCGCCATAGGCATCTATATGGATTATATTGCCGGATTTATCTTTTATTAGCTCAAATATAACATTAGCACTAGGTAAAGCCCTATTCGACTTTTTAAAGGTTCTTCTAATCACCAGTTCTTTGCTAACCGTCCATATGCCTGTATTGGAAATAATCTGAAGGCTAATAATCTTACCGGAGTCATCTCTTTTAAGAACTTTAATATTTTTTAACTTGCCAAACCATTTTTCGGCAGAATACCTGGGTTTGACAAACCCGGTAGATGATTGTTTATACAAAGTCTTCCTTAAAACATTTTGCAGTTCATTACGGGCCCAACGCTTGTGCCATCTATAGTACCTTGATTCCTGGTCATAACTGAAAGGAGTAGACTTATAAAATTTTGCTGCTTCCTTTTCATTTTTTAGAATAGGAATTTCTTTATCATCAGGGCGGGCTTTTAGGTATGGTATAGGCTTGGAAGGAAACTCTCCGGTTTCGGGGTCGGAAAAAGCATTTTCGTAATTACCTGTATATCCTCCCGCAGTTGAACTATACAAGGCAAGAATAACATCGCTGTCGTACATTGCAAATAAGCCTTTTGTTTCTTCAACTGCTTTATTACTTAAGTCTTTTTCTGTATTATAACCAAAGTAAACCTGACATTGTACCGAGTCACACAGGTCAAACTGGGGAAAAGGTTTTACCCTGGGTCTTAACGCATAATTTCTTGCAGCTACGGTTTGAGCTTTAACGGCTTCCAATCCAAAGCTTACGGGGATTTCGTTAGGTACCACGCCTTTTAAATAATCTGAGAGGCCTATTATATTAACAACCGAAAGTTTATTGCAAGAACTAGCAGCTCTTACAATTTCTAACTTACCCCTGTACATTGCAGGCTTACCTACTCGTTTTAATCCAACAATTTCAATGGGATGCTTACTTGCGGGTATAACAAACAGAGGCCCTGCTATTCTTTTTGAAATAAGCTTGCCGTAGTTATAAATGTAAAAAAATCCATTTTTTATATTTATTTTTACAGTACTGCCGGCATTAACTCTTATTATATTATTGCCGGTGTATTGGTCTATTATATTTAGCCCTCCGGCTGATCTTACTGCTGTGCCAGGGTATTCCAGGTTCTTAAAATCATTAGTGCTGATACCTACCCTTATTATTTTGTCCTGAGCCTCTGCAATCATTGATAAAAATAATAAATAATTGAGTAAGATACAGCTATATATAATCATACAGAATAAATATTTTATATTTTTTTTCATTGCCAATATTTCTCCGCTATAGCCCCAAATAATTTTATCACTTTATTCCGGTACAAAATTAAATTTAAGATGACTCTTTTTAAATAGTATATTCTACTTAATTTTCTAATAAACATACCACCGGGTAAATAAAAACAATAAAAAACGGTGATGGTCATCACTTATGTGGTACTAGCCCCATTCGGTTAAAAAAGTTGTTTAAAAAATCAGCAAAACCTCCGGGAAATATACCTTTGCCTTGGCCGAAATCTTTTGGTTCGCCCCAAGAGCCGTCGGGTTTAGCTGTTTGTGTATATTTTTCGTTACCTTGGTCATCATATGTAACCATTTCTGATTTGCCGTCCTTATAGTCATAAACCTCTTGCATGTTGACATTATTATCGCTTCCGCAATTAAAATTTAAACCTTCATCGTTTTCGGCTTTAGTTATTTTTGATTTGTCATTGCTAGAAGTTTGATTTGTGGCAGATGTTTTACTTTGCCACTTAAGGCTCATCTGTGAGGATGATACAACCATAGATATACCTCCAAATATATAACATACTTAAAGTAAGTATCATTTATATTGGTTTTTAATTAAATTTCATATTACTCTTTAGAATTAAGAAAGGTGATGACCATCACCAAAATTTTTATTCTACTCATATCATACCATAAATTAAATGAAATTATTTTTGTTAGATATATTTTAACGCTCCCGCTTCGCTACTCAGAGAATAGCTTCTTTTATCAGTTTTTAAATAGGTGGTAAAAAGTTTTCACCTTTTATTCCTTACTTAAGTTATTATCCACCTTAAAGAAAATGACCCCTGTTCAATACAGAGATCATTTACTTGTTGCTTAGGTCTTTTTTTAATCTGTCCTGTTTTTGGGTATCAGGTCATACTGGAGCAGCTTTACTTTTTGTATAAATTACGCGCGCATCACAAAACCCGTACTTTTAGCCTTAAAGAGAGTTAAAAAAAATATTCAATTGTATGTTGATTTAAAATTAAAAAG
>JANQHM010000002.1 GCA_028282645.1 Candidatus Gastranaerophilales bacterium | reverse complement strand
CATTGGGCATAGGAGGGCTATGATGTTCCACAAAATACAAAATATTATTTTAACGTATTGAATAATGTTCATTTTTTAGCCTTTGGATTCTCTTCTTTATAAAATTAAAAACTGAATATGCTTACAATTTATATCTTTAATATATATCATAACATGTTTTTGAATTTTTCGCAGCCTCTTTGAATGTAAAAATGCTAATTTTGTAACATTGCTTAATGAAAAAAGTCTGCCGGATCTTTATATTCCTGTAATTTTATGCCTCTCATAATAAAATACTCATTTTTTATTAACTGAATATTTTATTTTTGAATTGCATGCAGGAAAAATGAATTAATTTTATCTACAAAACTTTCAAGATTTATCGGTTTGGTTATAAAATTATTACAACCCGCATTTAAGGCTTTTTTTATGTCACTTTCCATTGCATGCGCTGATACAACAAAAATAGGAATATTTTTAGTTGAGTCATCTGATTTTAAAAGCTTTATTACTTCAAATCCGTTTATCTCCGGCAGTTGAATATCTAACAAAATTAAGTCAATATTTTTTTTGCATTTTCTAATCAAGTTTAGAGCTGCTTTACCGTCATGAGCTTCAATTATATTATACCCTTCAAATTCCAGGATATCTTTAATAAGCTTCATATTGGTGGGATTATCTTCTGCTATTAATATAGTTCCGTTGTGCTGGTTGGTATCCATCTTTCTATTACCCTTGATAATGGTCAATTGAGTACTGATACTTACAAGTAAACTTAAGTTATATCAAAAGCTTACAGCGATGATTAAAAAAATGTGATGAATCACCTCATCCTTTTATTGGTAAAGTAAAATAAAATGTGGCTCCATCTTCAAGTTCACTTTCCACCCAAATTTTTCCATCGTGCATTTCTACCAGTTCTTTGGTTATTGTAAGACCTAGTCCTGTACTACTGTGTTTTCTTGTATAAGAGCTATCTACTTGATGAAATTTATCGAATATTTTTTTATGATGATCTGTACTTATTCCGATACCACGATCTTCAACGCTAAATATAATATGATCATTTTTTTCTTTTAAATTTACTTTTATTTCTTCGTTATCAGGGGAAAATTTTATGGCATTGCTTAATAAATTGTACATTATCTGTTGAAAGCGTTGAAAGTCCGCGCTTATAACAGTTTGTTTAATATCTGCATTCAAATTTACTTTTATCTGCTTTTTATTAGCCAGTGCAGATGTTACGTTCATAACTTCTTTTATTGCATTAAGTACACAAAATTCTTTTTTAAATATTTGCATTTGATTTGCTTCAATTTTAGAAATATCCAGCAGGTCATTTATCATTCCTAAAAGGTGAATTCCGCTTGCATGTATATCTCCTACGTATTCGTCCTGTTTATCATTTAATCCGCCAAATATTTTTAACTTTAACGCTTCGGAGAATCCTATAATTGCATTAAGCGGCGTTCTCAACTCGTGGGACATATTTGCAAGAAATTCGTTTTTAAGCCTGTCTGCTTCGACCATTTTGCGGTTTTGTTCTTTTATAAGCTCTAGTGCTTTTGTTTTTTCTAAAAAGTTTTCTTTTAAAATAGATAATTGCATCCTGAATAAATCATTTAATTCCGAATTTTTTATACAGTTAACTGTTGATGAGGTGAAGACTTCCATTATCCTTATGTCTTGATCTGAGAAAAAATTTGTTTCTTCTTTAATCAAGACTATTACACCAAAAATATTATTACCTATTGATAATGGTGACATTAAAAACGAATGAGGATTTTTTATATCTAAATCCAAATCTTTTAAAAGGCTGTTATTCGAACTACTTGGAATATTTTGATATATTGTGGATTTATTTTGCTTTAGCTTTTGAAAGATTTCTGATTTTTGGGTAACTATAATGTTATGTTCGTTGTTTAAACAGTCTAAAATATTTCTTGAAGCCTTTAGTACAAGATTTTCTCCGTCAATAAATAAAACTACTGCTTTATCATAGTTAATAATATTTTTGATATGGTTTAATACCATCTCCAGTATTTCATCAAGTTCTAAATCCAGGTTTTGTATTTGAGCTATGGACTTGAGTGTTTTTTGATATTTAGTTTGAACTTGTTTGTCTGCAAAACTTTGATTTAGCGGGAAAGAAAGAGCTTTTATTTTATCTTTTTCTTTAAAAAATAAAGTTTTTGTAATTGTGCAAAGTTTGTCTTTGTTTAATAAATTTATTATTTCGGATGTTTCATTGTGGATTTCTAATATTTTAAGTATATTAGAAATTCTAAAATCAAAAATATCATTAATATTATAGTTTTTTGAATTTTCATATTCTAAAAGCTCTTTAGCTACAGAATTTATAGTGTTTAAACTTCCGTTTAAATCAAATTCAAATATGGCAAGTTCTTGCGTTTGTGTTAATAAATCTGTTGTATTCAATTCAGCTACATCCAAGTCTTAGTATAAGCTTATTAAATAATTTTACCAGTTACATACTCAAAATAAAATAATCCAAATTAAGGAAATCATTATTATTATAGAATATTTAGAGTTAAAAGCAAAATATCAAAATTTTTCAATTTTAATGTTCGGTCCATATACAAACTTAAACGGAGTATGATTAAGTTCTATTTTGCTTTGATTTGACTGAGATTTGGAGGTATCATTGTTTCTATATCCTATTCCTGCTCGATAGCCTGAAATTGCATATAATGCGGGTAGTATAGGACCTATCCACTTTAAACCGTAAAAAAAGCCAACAGATGCAAAATCATCAATATGCAAGCCACAATCTATCAACTCAGGCTTTCTCTCTGCATTGATATCTTTAAATATATCATGAATATTGTAATGATGATGCTTTTTACTAATGCTTTCAGTTTTATTATTATCTCCAAGTAATGGATTTACAATATTTTTGCCTATAAAGTTTGCTATTGTTCCCCCTGATAAAACACCTACAGTCATTACACCCGTTAACATACCAGCAAGCTTTATTGCTTTTGATTTTATGTTTAACTTGTTTAAACCCAAAAGAGCTAGTCCAGCTCCGGCGTTACACAGTGTTATATTAGCCATATACTGATAAATGCCCTCTTTAATTTTATTTTTTGAGGTTTTACTTATGTCTTCACCATTTACTTTATCTGCTAGAACTCCGCCGACTACGCCTCCTGCAACCGGTAAAATCCCAACTTTTGTTAATACCCACAACTCGGAGAATATTTCTTTTGGAGTGTGGATATGGCTATCCGGGATAACTTTACTCATAAGCCTTTCACCGGGGGCTAACTTTTCCAGGGATTTATTTAACTCAGCAACTTGACTCAGTTTTAAGTATTTTTTTTCTTTTACTTTATTTATTAATTCTTTAGTATGTTTATCTTTTACCTGATTTAATACTTGATCTATAGGTTTTAAGTGTTTATGACCGCCAGAATGACAACATCCAGAATGATGACATTCTTCTGATATACCTTTTATGATTTTCCTTCCGCCTATTTTTAATCCTTTTGTTGCAATAAAAGCAGAAGCCAAAGCAAAGCCGGTTATGAGCAAATCTTTAACAGCTCTTTTCTTTTTTTCTTCTTTGGGTGCTTTATATGTATCATAAGCAGTATAAGATAATGCCACTATTGATGAAGTTGCAGGCACTATATTACTTAGTCCTTTTATTATAGCCGGTTGGTCTATATATTTACCAAATGTACTTAAACCGCTTCTAAAATTTACCATTTAAATATTCTCCCAATACCCTTACTGGGACTGTTGACGAATTAGTTTTTGTTTTTTGAAAATCAGCTATAGCTTGAATTTATTTAAATAAACTAATGGCATTTAATTATTCATCAACAATCCCTTACTGAATTATTTAAATATTACAGCAATGAAAATGATTTTCATTATCATTATACTGCTGAAGGCAAAAAATATCAATTATATTTCAATTAAGTTATCTCAATACTATGTATTCAGATTATTTTAGCTGAATCTGCCCCTTTTTTAAAAAATTTATTTTTATATTTTCTGGATTTATAAAAATAAAAAAATTTACAACAATCACCTTTTTGTATAAGTTTAAGCTTTATGTTAATATGATTCGTATAGTAGAATATAAGCAGGAGGAATGATGTTAGCTTTTTTCCAAATAGTACAAATTTTATCAGGATTATTCCTGATTTTATTAATTTTATTACATTCACCCAAAGGTAGCGGATTTGGTGCTATGGGTGATGCAGCTCAATTATTTTCAAGCCAAAAAGGTGTAGAGGCCGGATTAAATAAGCTTACTGCAATCATTGCTATTACATTTGGGCTTGTTTCTTTGTTATTGGGTTATGGGATAATTAAATAGCTAATTTTTTTAAATTAATATGCCTTCAATTTTTAAAAAAATACCTGAAAATTCAAAAATATGCATATACGGTACAGGAGAGACCGGCATATTTGCTAAGCTTTTGCTTGATTTTATACGAGATGATATAAAAGTTATTTGCTATCTGGATTCATTTAAATCCGGTAAGTTAAACGGTTTGGATATTATTAAAGTAGATGATATTGATAGTATAAAAAATCAATTTGATTTAATATTTATTTGCTCTAATTTTTCTGATGAAATTGAAGGTTTTTTAAAATCTAAAGGCATTTTAAATTTTAAATCAATGAAATTTATTGATTACAGTATCTTACGCGGATATGTTAAAGACCAAATTTTAAATGAATTATATATTAAAAAGCCTGTAAAAGATTATATTGAAGAAGCTCTGGATTTTAAACAAAAAAATACTGTCTGCGGCAAGCATCTTTTAATTAATACTATGCAAAAATCCGGGACACAGTTTTTATTGGAAATTTTAACGGAATTAACCGGTTATAAGCGCTTATCTTATATTGATAGTAAAAACTTTTTCGACTATAGGACAGAAGAATATTATTATCCAGAAATGGTTGATAACTACGACAACGATATAATAGCAGATTGCTGGCACAGAAATGCAACATATTATAATATGTCGCTTATTAAAAAATTTAATTTTAAAACAGTGTTGCTTGTAAGAAATATTTTTGATATTATACCTAGCTTTAGAGAGTATTTATTGTCAAAAAAAGATTATTTTTATTTTTCTTATCTTAAAGATTATGATTTTTATAATCTATCAGCTGAACAACAGCATGATATTGTTATTAAAACCCATTTAGGCTGGTTGTTTGAAATTTATGTATCCTGGTATAAAGCTAGGCATACACATGGGCTGGATGTTATGTTTGTTACTTATGATGACTTGGTAGATAATACAGAGCAAACCATACAAAAAATAAGTGAATATTATGAATTAGACAAAACTGCAAATCAAATTGCTAAAACAATCAACTATGTAAATAATTTGAAAAGTAAGAAAAAGGAATTAAATTTCAATAAGGGTCTGAAAGGCAGGGGTAAAACTCTTCTTACGGATAAACAAAAACAATTTATAATGAATTTTTCCAAGCCATATGTTAATATAGATTTTAGATTACTGGGCATTCATTCCGATTCTAAATTATTAAAGTAAGTGGATTAGTAATTGAATTAAGGCAGAAATAAGAAAAGAGTGGAGTGTGAAGTTATGGATGAAAATTTAAATATCAAGCCTGACTTTTTGATAATTGGTACGCAAAAAGGAGGGACTACCTCTCTCTTTAATTATTTATGCAAACATCCGAATGTATTTTCTTCTGAAAATAGAGAAAATAATAAAGAGATTCACTATTTTGACTTGAACTACCAAAAAGGGGACGAATGGTATCAGGATCAATTAGCATCAAAAGAAGAGTTGAATAAATGTATAGAAAATACTAAAGGAAAAGTTTTAATAGGAGAATCAAGCCCTTATTATATATTTCATCCGCATTGTCCTGAGCGTATACATAAAGACTTACCAAATGTAAAACTTATTGTATTATTGAGAAATCCTGTATATAGAGCTTATTCTCATCATAAAATGGAATATGCCAGAGGTACGGATGATTTGGATTTTGAAACAGCTATACATCAGGAAGAAAAAAGACTTAAAAACGAAATTAAACAGATGATTATGGATAATACATACAATAGTTATGCTCATCAACATTATAGTTACTTAGAGCGTGGTAAATACATTAATCAGTTAAAAGAATGGCTTGAATTCTTTGATAAAGAACAAATTTTAACTATTAAAAGTGAAGATATGTTTGAAGACCCTGACAGTATTTTTAAAGAAGTATGTGAATTTTTGGAGCTGCCGGTTATTTCTCTTAATGAGTATGAAGCACACAATAAAGGCAATCAATTACAAATGCCTGATGAGATGAAGCAAGAACTCAACAAGTATTTTAAGCCTTATAATTTCTTGCTGTACACATTTTTAGGTAGAGATTTTAACTGGGAAGCCCAATAAAAAATAAATAATCTTAGTTTATCCATAATTTTGCCCTTTTAAAAAATAAAAAATATTGTTACAATTTTCCAAATAAGCCTTTTATTAATTTCTTTTATAAGTATAATATATTAATAGATTTTATTTTATTATTCTGGTACAAAATTTAATTTCAGATTATTCTTCTGAGAATAGTTTATTTTCTTAGGTTTAATAGAATTGAATAATTTGAAAAGTATTTTAGAGGTACTACTAATACTATAAAAATGTTCCATATTTATAGGGGTTTAAAAATAAAAGTTTCAGGAGAGATGTAAGGTATGGCCGATGAATTTAACATGTCTGACGACAGACGTCGTAATCAGGCTAACCCTAAAGACAAAGCAAATAGGAAAGTCAGATTTCAAAAGCATGATAACACAGGGTTTACTGCAGCAATACCAGAAAGAAAAGATTCAAAGGTAGTAGGAGTATTTGCAGAGGAAGACCCAACCAATGACGGATTAATGAATACTGAATATTTTGATAGGCGTCCGCAACTTGAAGCTTCTTTGAACGCTTTAGCGGCTCAAAATCAAGCAAATGTTAAAACTAATGCAACTAATACGATAAAAAAACAAGATACTCCTTTAAATTAAAATATTTATATTAAAATAAGTTGAAATACTAAGAAATATTAATTTTTATAGGTATTTCTATAAAAGTAGTGCTTGCAAGTGTTTTAAAGATTTTTTTTTAATAGTCTTTTATATAAAGATTAATTTTTAAATTAAGAAATATATAATATAGATAAGATTACATTTTCAAAAAAAATATACTATTCTCTGAAAAGAGTGATAAAATTTAATCTTAAACTGGAATAGTATATCAATAGAGACTATTGAGGTAGACGGCATTGATATTTGGAAAAAACCAATATGAATATGAAGTTAAAGTTTGTCCTTGCGACGAACCCGAAATGCTGGAAGACTTGCTAAATGAAATGTCTGAGCAGGATTGGGAGCTTTATATGCTCCATGAAGTTGATTCCAAAGACGGAGATGTAAATTATAACTGTATATTTTACAGAGAAATAGATGAATCTCTAAAAAGCGAAAATAACGAAATTATAGATGTTTCTGACTTTAAGTCGAGAATGGAAAAATCTCTTAGCCCGTTTAATTCGCCCTATGATCAATGCAAAGATGTACAGCGAAACATATCCTTGATAAAATCTGAAATAAAAAAAATAAAAAATCTTCTTGATTCTCCCAGCTCTGATAGTGAACATGAAGAATTGAACGAAAAATTATCCAAAAAACTTGAAGAACTTGAAGATTTAAAAGAAGAATTTAGTCTTATACTAGAGCCTGAGTTAATGTATGATAGGGTTAATCAGCCCAAAATTACAATAGTTATAAGTGATGAGTTGTTATCTCTGATTGATAACGAAAAAAATGGTGAGTTAATATCTGAGTCAGTTAAATTAAGGCAAAGTTTAACCGATGAATTGGGCTATGTTATTCCTTCTGTTAAATTTACCAATCAGGATACATTAAGTGAAAATGAATACAGAATAGATATTAGAGGCATCAATGCTTATTCCGGGGCAGTCTATCCTGACTATGAAATGTTTTATGAGGGACAAGTAAATATTGATGAATATTCTGAGGATACTATTAAAGATTTTGATGAATTTTTAAACAAAAATACTATTTGGATACCTTGCTCGCAAACTAAAAGTTTCTGGGAGAAAGGAAAAACTGCTGCGGAAGTTATCATAGAAAACTTAAAACATATAGTTTGCAAATATGTTGATGATATATTAGATTATAAAGATATAAATAATTATATGGAGCTTGTTATTGAGCAGAATCCTTATTTAATACAAAACTTGATTCCTAACATAATTTCTGTTGGTAATATCCGGTATATACTAAGCAAATTAATAAAAGAATCTGTATCGGTAAAAGATATTACTTTTATTTTTGAAAAATTAAATGACATAAGCGAAGTAACAATGAACAGGGATATTATTGTTAAAGATTTAAGAAAAAGTTTATCAAAGCAAATTTGCAATAGTATCTCTGATTCTGACGGTAATATTTATGCTATTTTGCTTAGCCAAGACACTGCTGATTTTATTGATCAATTTATACAAAAGCAAGATAAAGATGAGGAATATGAAGAAAAAAGTCATGATACAAAAAAATTCAATAAGTATGTAAATAAAATTTCCGGTGTAATAGATAATACGGGCATTGATTATAATCATATTATTTTACTGGTTCCCGATGCTCTTAGAGATAAATTGTACAGATTAAATGATGATATAAACAGACAGCTAAGAGTCCTTAGTAAAGAAGAGTTATCCAATGAATTTAATGTAGAAATTATTGAAACAATATAGCGCAAGTTAAAATTATTATGGTAGTGGTCAGTTGAGTACTTATGCTTACAAGTAAGAGCCTATCTGGTTAAAAAAATAAAAGCTAGTTATATCAATAATAAAGGCTCATTTAAGGACTGCGATGTTAAAGCTGAAGCGGCTTGCTTGGCAA
>JANQHM010000284.1 GCA_028282645.1 Candidatus Gastranaerophilales bacterium | reverse complement strand
TACCCCGACCCTTGGGTCGCTAACTTATGCAAAGCAAAGCTTTGTGTTTAAAGTTATGGGGCTGATACCTCGACCCTTGGGTCGAGGAGGTTCATTTTTAAATTTAATTTATATATAATAAAATATAAAAATATATTGATATAATCAAACTAGGAGTTTAAATTAATAATCTCATCCGCAATCTCGCTAACTTTTTTATTGACTGTATTAACTGTAAAGTTTGCCCTTTCATAAGACGGTGCTCTTCTTTCAAGAAGGCTGCTTAAAGTCTCTAAAGGATTTGGATTTTTTAGCAAAGGCCTGTGAGTCTCGTTTTTAACCCTTTTATATAATTCTTTAGCCGGGGCATAAAGATAGAAAACACAGCCATTTTGTTTAAGCAAGTCCATGTTTTCGGTATTTTCGACTATTCCACCGCCTGTTGAGATTATCATACTGGATTTATTACTTAATACCTTTGCGCTTTGATACTCAAGTTCTCTAAAATATTTTTCACCATTGATTTTAAATATTTCACTAATTGTTTTATTTTCTTGTTGTTCGATTAATTCATCTGTATCAACTAGCTCTAAGCCTGTTTTCCCGGCTAAAACTTTGCCCACAGAAGATTTTCCGCATCCCATCAATCCAACTAAAATTATATTTTTTTTCATTTTTTACCTTTTTTGATAGTTATCACAGTAATTATCAAAGTTTATTTTTAATTCAAGCAAGCTATCTCCGCCAAACTTTTCAAATAAAGCCTGAACTAAAACAATAGCTAACATAGCTTCTCCTACAACGCTTGCGGCAGGTACTGCGCATACATCAGAGCGTTCATAGTGTGCAATATGTTCTTGTCCATCATCCAGATTAATTGAATTCAAGGGCTTTTTCATTGTAGGAATAGCCTTCATTGACGCATTAACTACAATAGGACATCCGTTAGTCATACCGCCTTCAATACCGCCGGCATTATTTGTTTTTCGTTGATAATTCTTTTTATCATTTTTAGAAAAAATTTCATCGTGCATTTGCGCACCTGTTAGCTCCGCACATTGTTCTCCGGCTCCTATACCTACTGATTTTATCGCAGGTATGCTCATCATTGCCTGAGCAATTAACCCGTCAATTCTTCTATCCCAGTGTACATAACTGCCAAGCCCCACAGGTACATTAAGAGCAATCACTTCAAACAATCCGCCTAAGCTGTCACCTGTTTCTTTTGAGCTGTCAATTATGTCTTTCATAGCCTGAGTTGCTTTAGAACAAGCACATCTTGTTTCTGAGGCCTCGGCTTGCTCTCTTAACTTTGAATAATCTTGCGCAAGATCGTTTTTATTAACGGCTACGGTTCCTATTCTTGTAATATGACTGAATATTTCAATGCCAAATTCTTCCAGAATTATTTGAGCCAGCGCACCGACTGCAACGCGAGCAGCTGTTTTTCTTGCGCTTGACCTTTCCAAAACGTTTCTTATATCTTTATGATTATACTTTAAAGCACCGGCTAAGTCGGCATGTCCCGGTCTTACTCGAGAAATCCTTTTTTTATCAACAAGCTCTTTAACTTTTTCATCTTCTATATTTATTTGTTCTATTGCCATTACCAAGCCCCAGTTAGCCCAGTCTTTGTTTTCTATTACCATACAGATAGGCGCACCTGTTGTTTTTCCATGCCTTACGCCGGAATTTATAACTACTGTATCTTTTTCTATCTGCATTCTGCCGCCGCGACCATAGCCTTGCTGTCTGCGAGCTAGCTGTTTGTTTATTTGATTTTCATCAATTTCAATGCCCGCCGGTACGCCTTCTACAATAACTGTTAGGCATTTCCCGTGCGACTCTCCCGATGTTAAAAATCTAAAACCCATTATACTTATTGACCCGTACTATTATTAACTATACTAAACTAACTTGTATTATTATTATATACTGCTCATCAATTAAATTTTAGATTACTCTTTAGAATGAGCTTAAAATTGACCATTTCACTTTTTAACGCTCCCGCTTCGCTATTCAGAGTTTATTCTATTTAAATTAGATTTAACACGATTGAATAATCTGAAAAGTATTTTTGAACTAGTATAGTATATCATTAGAATGTTTTAATTGGTATCAACTATAAATAATAATAAATATTTGTTATACTATAAAAAATCGTAAACATTATATTAAAAAGTTATACTTGAGGAAGACATGAAAGATAAATTACAAAAACTACAGCAAGTCGCATTGAGTGAAATTGAAAAAACTCAAGGCCTAGAGGAACTTGAACAGATAAAAATAAAGTATCTGGGAAGAAAAGGCGAACTTAATACTACTAAAAAATCTATTAAAGACTTATCAAACGAAGAAAAACCTGTTATTGGAGGTTTGGTCAATAAAATCTCCAATACTATAGAGTCTAAAATAGAAGAAAAACATAATATTTTTTATAAAGAAAGTATTGCTAAAAAGCTTGAAAAAGAAACCATAGATATCACATTGCCGGGTGTAACAAGCTCTCGGGGGAAATTACATCCTTTAACTTCTACTATAAATGAAATTACAGGTATTTTTGCAAAAATGGGATTTTCTCTTGTTGAAAGCAAAAACAGCCCTGAAGTAGAAACAGAATATTACAACTTTGATGCATTAAACTTTCCGCCGGATCACCCGGCAAAAGACATGCAAGATACTTTCTATACAAAGATTGCACCTTTTGTTTTGTTAAGAAGCCAAACCTCTAACTCCCAAATAAGAGAAATGGAACAAAAATTGCCTCCTTTAAGGGTAATAAGCCCCGGCCGTGTTTATAGGGCAGAATCTGTCAGCAGCAGAAAAAATAATCTCTTCCATCAAGTAGAAGGTTTTATGGTTGATAAAGATGTTACATTTAGTGATTTAAAAGGTGTATTAAATGAGTTTACAAGAGAATTCTTCGCTCAGCAAAGACCAACAAGATTTAGAACAAGCTATTTCCCTTTTACTGAACCTAGCGTGGAAATTGATGTTCAATGTATTATTTGTTGCGGCAAAGGATGCAGAACATGTTCAGGTTCAGGATGGCTTGAAATTTTAGGTGCAGGGATGATTGACCCGAATGTTCTAAAAAATGTAAACATAGATCCAGAACAGTACAGCGGATTTGCATTTGGTATGGGGGTCGAAAGATTGGCAATGCTTAAGTTTGCTATTAACGATATTAGGTTATTCTTTAATAATGACTTAAGGTTTCTTAAACAATTTTAAATATCTAAAAATCCTTCCTTAAAACTTTTAAGGACCGAGCGAGTCGGCAAAGCCGACGGAAATCGAGGCCAAAAAAGAAAAATCAGCCCTGCTAGGGTAAGGGGGTAGGTACAAAAGGTAAATAATTATAATAAATTTAGGAGATAAAAATAAATCATGCTTGTTTCATTAGAATGGTTAAGCAGTTTTGTAGATATATCAGACTTAACATCTCAAGAGATAGCTCATGGCTTAACAATGAGCGGACTGGAAGTTGAAGACACAGAAGAGCTTGGCTGTAAGTTTACAAATATTGTTGTTGCAGAAATTTTAAACTGCAAACCTCATCCAAATGCAGATAAATTACAACTTGTAGAAGTGTTCAACGGCAAAGATAAAATGGAAGTTGTTTGCGGTGCAAAAAATATCCAAGCAGGGCAGCTTATTCCTTATGCCAGTATCGGCTCAGCCGTGCTGGACAGAAAATCAGGCGAAGCTTTTGTATTAAAGCCCGTAAAAATTAGGGGCGTAGAATCTCAAGGTATGCTCTGCTCCGCGGATGAGCTTGGCTTAAATCCTTCTGATTACCAGGAAGAAGATGGCATTTTAATTTTAAATAGAATTTTTGATAATTTAACACCAGGCCAGGATGTAAAAAACGTATTGGATATAGCTGATGATACTGTTTTACATGTTGTCCCTACTGCCAATCGCGGTGATGAAATGTCTATTATTGGTATAGCAAGAGAAGTTGCAGCTATATTTGATAAGGAATTAAACCATGTTGATCTTGAATACACAAACACTGCGGATTTAACAACTGATATTAACATAGAAATAAAAGATGAAGATTGCTGTAAGTATTATACACTGGCAATTTTAAAAGATATAAATATTAAAGAATCTCCTAAATGGATGATAAATAGGCTTAATGCCTCAGGAATAAGAAGTATTAACAATGTTGTTGATATTACAAACTATGTAATGCTTGAATACGGACAGCCTTTGCATGCTTTTGACAGTGATAAGATAAACAGTAATTATATATATGTAAGAAGAGCTAATGACGGTGAAAAAATTGTTACGCTTGACGAAACAGAAAGAAAGCTTTCAACAGAGACTGTATTAATTGCATCAGATAAGGAGCCTATAGCTCTTGGCGGTGTTATGGGCGGTTTTACCACAGAAATTGATGAAAATACAAAAAATGTTGCTTTAGAGTCTGCTTACTTTACACCTGTTACAAATAGACGTTCTTCAAGGAGCGTAGGCTTTAGAACAGATTCTTGCGCAAGATTTGAAAGAAGCGTTGATATTCAAAAAATAAGACCAGCTCTTATTAGGGCTATGCAATTATTAACCGAGCTTGCTGATGCTAAAGTCTGTGATATTATAGAAGACGGTGGCGACGAGCTTGAAAATATTGAAATTACTTTAAGGTTTAGCCAGGTAAAAAGAATTCTCGGCATTGAAATCTTAAACAATAAATGTGTTGAGATACTTGAAAAACTAGGCTTTGAATTGCTGGGCAAAAATGATTTCTCCGCAAAGTTTTTAGTTCCAAGCCATAGAATTAATGATGTGACCAGAGAAATTGATCTTATTGAGGAAATTGCAAGAATCAACGGCTATGATAAAATTGAGCCTACTTTACCCCAAAAAACACTGTTTTCAGAAACTTCTGAAGAGACAAATGTAATAAACAAAATAAATAGTATTTTTACAGGTGACGGATTTTACGAAGTTGTTACCACTTCTTTGGTGGGTGAACCTTTATTAAATTCCGTAGGTATGACCTATGATGAGTCAAAAGCCGTAAAAGTTGATAATCCTCAGTCTGATGAATATACAATGCTTAGGCAAAACGTTATACCTAATATTATTCAGGTGGTTAAATATAATTTTGACCACGGACAAAAAGATGTTTGGATTTATGAAACAGGAAAAACCTTTCATTTTAATGGAAAACCCGAACAAAAAAATGCCGATGTTACAGAAAAACGAGTACTTGCAGGCGCTTTAACCGGAAACATAAAGTCTGGTAGCTGGCATGATTCTACTGTACCTGATTTTTATACATTAAAAGGTACTATAGAAACTATATTTAATGAGTTAAACTTTTCTAAAAGGGTGGAGTATTTGTCTTGCAAGGATGTTTCTTACTTGCACCCTGGTAGAACTGCACAAATAAAACTACTTGGAAAAGGAACGCCTGTAGTTGGTTATATTGGTGAAATTCATCCTGATATAAAAGATAAGTGCAAGTTTTTACAGCCTGTTTATTTGTTTGAGTTCGATTTAGAAACTATTATTGAAAATATTCCGTTTATGGTTGCTAAATATAAAGAGTTGCCTCAGTATCCTGCTGTAACAAGAGATATTGCGTTTATTATACCTAAATCAGTTTCCAATAATGACATTATGAAATCTGTTAAAAAATCAGTTTCTAAAGATATCTTTAAAGATATAGATATTTTTGATGTTTATGAAGGCAAAAATATTCCCGAAAATTCAAAGAGCGTAGCTTACAGAATTACATTACAAGATACAAGCACTACTCTGACTGATGAACGAGTAAATCAGGAAATGAACAAAGTAAGAAAAGGCCTACAAAAAGCGTTTTTCGAAATTAACTTTAGGGAGTAAAAAAATTGGTGATGACTATCACCCACTATCGTAAGTTTTTTTATATAATTATAAATAATAATATATATTTAAATTACATTAAAAATATATTAAATAAAAAGCTTATTAATATTTATAAGTCAATAAATATATAAGAATCTTTTATTGCTTTTCAAGATGTAAAGAGTAATGTTTAGTATTGTAATATTTGCTCAATTAATTGTTGAATTTTATACCGTATTATTATAATTTAGAAATATGGTTATAAATAAAAGAAATATGATTTGTTTATAATCTTTGGTATTTTTGTCTGGATCAGCATGAGTGATAGAGGAGTAGGTAAGGTGTTAATGACCAGAGATTTTGGAAAAACCACTTCGGTAAGAAGATGGACTAAAGCGGCTACTAGTTGCTATCAAAGGGGTTGTGTATGTTCAGGCTGTTTTTATAGTGATTTTTTCAAAGGCAGTCCTCAAAGATGTCAAATGAAATCAACTGTATTAGAATTAGTAAGAGTTTTAGGCAAGCCTGATATTGAACCTCAAAAATCAATAATTCAATGATTCAAGCTAACGAGAGTGGGCTGTAAAAAATTATCCTGATGCTTTATTTTAAATAAAGATCAGGATAATTTTTTTATATAAGTTAAATTATCTGCTTAAGTTTACAATTTCTGCCATTATTTGACTTTGGGTAGAGAAAACTCTACTATTGGCAGATAATGCCCTTTGAGAAATTACCAACTCAGCAAATTCAGCCGGCAGATCGACATTAGAGGATTCAAGAGCTCCTGCATCAATTTGTCCAAAACCTCCGGTTTTACCAACCGCATAAACTGGCTGACCAGCGTTTGGACCAATTTTAAATACATTACCGCTCTCCGATAATAAACCTTTCGGGTTAACTACATCAGCTAACTGTAATTGCAGCTCAGCTGCCTGAATGGCATCTGCATCTACTGTAATATCGTCAGTAAATATTTCTACCCCTGTTGCTGTTCTATAAACAAGTGATCTGGTATCATCTCCTGTAACAGAAATTTTGTCCCCGTTTGAATAAGTTGCCTCAATAGCTCCGTCTCTGCTAACAGTAAACGCAGATAATGATTTTGTGTCATCTGTTGGATCTGCAAGACCAACGGTCGCTCTATAATCTATTATTTTACTTCCTACTGATGAGTTGATACCATCGGAAGTAAATTTATTTGTAGCTAACTTGGTTTCTGTTAATAAGTTACTGGTATCAGTTGAGGAGCCAAATTTCATACCGTCAAGATCAGAATCCGCATAACTGAAAGCAAATTTACCGTCATTTCCAATGTTGGCAATATCATAACTTAAGCCTAACCCGTTGCTTGATGTATCAGTCCTGGCCCAAGTATTAATCATGCTAACAACATCTTGCACTGTTGATGTATCTTCAAGGGTAAAAGTTGAACTTACTGATGTTGATGCACCTTCAAGAGTTGCACCTACTGTGAATGATCCTGAAGCAATATTAACATTATTTAAGCTGGCAAAAGTTTTTACTGAGGCTGTACTATTTCCTGTTGTTGTTAATTTTAATTTTGGGGGAATTCTTATGGGAGTAGTACCTGCACTATCCGTCATTGTTTCAGTTGTGCCTAAAACCCTCATCCCCTGAGTGTTAACAAGGTTTCCATCCAGGTCAATTGCAAAGTTTCCTGCTCTTGTAAGCTTTATCTCTCCATTTGAATCAGCAAGTGTAAAGAAACCATTACCGGATATGTTCAAATCAGTTGAGCGTCCGGTAGTCTGAACAGTACCATTGCTAAAGTTTCTACTGATTTCACCAATTGTAACCCCTAAGCCTACCTGCATAGGATTAGTACCACCTACATCTTTCAACGGCGCAAAACCGCTTGACAATGTTCTGGAAAATAAGTTTTCAAAATTTACTTGACTGGATTTAAATCCCACAGTGTTCATGTTTGCAACGTTATCGGATATAACATTCATTTTGGATTGAAAGTTTTTAATGCCGCTTATTGCTGTATATAGACCTTGTGTCATATCGCCTCCCCAATATTATTATTTTTTTAATAGCCTAATTTCTTATTTATCCCCGCCACCTTTGCAGGCTTAAGGTCACTCCCTGTTTTTACTTGCTTGATAGTGATCAATCTAGTACTTATGCTTACAAGTAAACTTAAGTTATATCAAAAGCTTACAGCGATGACTGAAGAAAGGTGATTACTATCACCTATTTTAAGCCAGTAACTGAACTTAAAGGATATTCTATATTATTTACAGTTATTGATGTATCATCCTTTGTTATTTTTGCTTCTGTAACTTCCCCGCTTATAGTTTTCATATGATCATCAGGATCTTGTAATGTTACATTTTTACCCATTATAGAGCTCGCTTGCATAAAGTTAGATGAGTAACTTAGCTGCTTACTTATATCTTGAAGTTCATTAAGTGTTGAAAACTGTGTTGTCTGCGAAATAAATTCCGAATTATCCATTGGGTTCAAAGGATCTTGAGACTTTAATTGTTGCATAAGTAACTGTAAAAAAGCATCTTGATCCAGTTCCGAATTATCGGTTCGAGTCTTTGCTTTTTCTGCATAAACTTTGCTTGTATTATTCGTTATTTGTGTCAATGTACTTTGGACATCCATAGCCTTATACTCCTATTTTTTAAACTACGTAGTCTACCAGACTTTTTTGGTAACCTGACGGTTTATCCAGATCCAGAAAGTTCGAATCTTCAATTTTTTGAGATAAATCTTGCTCTTTATCATCAGAATAAAACTTTGAGTGTTTACCCTTTAAGCTTCCTTGCCTTGCTGAATCCTCAAATTCTTTCGAGAACAAGCCTGATTCTTCGTTATCGTAATTATTTGACTCGTCAGAGTGCTTAAATTCTTCGTTATTATTTTGATTATTGTTATTATTAGCCAAATTACTTTCCTGAGTTTGCACGGTTATTTTGTTTAAATTAATGCCCTGCTGCGACAAATTCTGACGTAAAGTTTCAAGATTTTTGTTCAACATCTCTTTTATCTGATTATTCTCAGTCATAATTTTAGCAGTAATGGTTCCTTTTTCACTAACCAGATTAATTTCTACTTTCCCAAGGTTTTCAGGATTTAATTGTAAAGATAATTTAGTTTTGCCGTTTTGAAACTCTACCGTAGATTTTTTTATCACTTGATCAATAACAGAATCCTCAGCAGGATTTTTTATATTTTGAGAATTCAATATTTTATCAAAGCCGGTCTTTGCAGCATTGTTTGTTTGCTGCGAAGACGCTAATTCATTAAGGTTAACTTGATTATTTGCATTGTTATTAGTGTTTATTGTCTGTTTGATCTCAGCTTTATCACCTGGTTTTACTTGATTAACATCAATTTTATTATTTTCAACAAGTTGCTTTGTTTGATTCTCCTTAGCTTGAGTTATATTTTTAAATTCTTGCTGATTAATATTTTTACTTTTTTCAGCTTTAGCAGATTTTGTTTTTTTTGTATTTTTTAAATTACTTTTGTCCTGTTGTTGATTGTTAACATTAGCTTTTACACTTTTCTTCTGCTCGGGATAAACCTTTTTAAGGTTCTGATCAAATATTAAATTCTGGTCCTGAACATGTTTCTCTTGCTTAACTTGTTGTTTATTTTCTTCAGCAGTATTTTTTAAAACAACAGGCTCATTATTTTTCGCAGACTCTTTAACATTCTCTTGGTTCTGCAAATTGTTTTTAAGATTATTTTTGTTTTTTATATTTTCTAATTTAATAGAGCCTTCGGCTTTATTCTTATTATCAGAATTATTTATAATATCACTCTTAATGCTTTCATTAAAAAGCTTTTTATTATTTAATATTTGATTATTATTAGAACTTACAGTTTGTTGTTTTTTAGCAGCTTCTTTGGTGACTTTTTTGTTATCTTCATTCACCTGCTGAGCTGTAATGTTATTATTAGAATCAGACCGTTTATTGTTTTCTTGACTTGTTTTATGACTTTCTTTTTCAACATTTTTTTGTTGATTAACTTGTGAAGATTCAACCTGTTCTTTTTGCTTAATGTTATTAGTATTATTTTGTTGATTTTTTGGATGATTAAAGACATTATTTGTTTTACTATCAGATTCTTTTAATTTGTTTGAATCCTGTTTGTTAAAATTTTCTTTGTATTTTGAATAATTATTTTGATTATTATTCTTATTATAATTATTCAAATTTTGATTTACAGACGTTTCTTGAATATAAGCAAAATAATTTTCGCTTGAGTAATAGTTATCTGCCTGATTATCAGAACTATCAGCGTCCTGAGCATTAGAAAAATAATCAGGTTCAGTGTTAATAGCCTCATCGCTACACCGGGTATTATTATTATTTAAATTCCCCGTAGCCGAATTTAAAACATCCAAAAAGCTTTCAGATGAATTTTGAGTATTTTTATCTGAAGATGTGCTTTCAATATTAAATATGTTTGTATCGGTTGTCTGAACCAAAGAATTCAAACTAGCCATTACATTCCCCTTTGCCGACTTGCTCGGCCTTAATTAATAATAATTCTTCATTGACCTTCTTCGATTTGCAATTTCGTCAATTTCCATCAAGTCCAGTTTTTCTAAATTCGCAATATATGCTTTGTAGTCTTTTTCTTTAAGTTTTTCAAGCATTGTTTTAGCCTTAAGCGCTTCTATAACAGCTTGTTTTTTCTCCTCAAATTCCTTTTCGAGTTGTTTTATCTTTTGATTTTGTCGAGAAATATCCTCCGCTGTTGTAATCAAATAGTGTCGAAATGTATGAGCCACTGAAAAATCCAAATTTTGCCCAGATTCAAGCATTTTATTAACGTTTTTTTGTCGTTCTTTCGTGGTATTATGGAAATCTTCCAAAATCTGAGCTTCCTTACTCAATTTATTTTGAATTTTTGCCATTTCCAGCTGACAATTTTCCATATGTTTAATTCTGGTGTCCAACACACTTTGTAGTTTAAATTGGAACTTTTTCACTCATAAACTCCTGGCCCTTTCTCCCAAAATAGTTGTGGTCAATCTAGTATTGATACTCACAAATAAATTATGTCAAAAGCTTACAGCGATGACATAATAAAGGTGATGACCATCACTTCTGAATATATTGGCAGAATAACCTATTGTTAGGTTTAGCTGCATCCTCTAAAGCATGTATATGGATTCCAAGATAAATAAATCATTGTATATTTTATATTTAAATAAAACTTTTGAATGAGATATTTATACTGGTACTAATATTTTTGATATTAGTACCAGTATAAATAACCTGTAAGCGAAAAATGTGCTGTTTTGAAATTAAGAAGCTGTCTTGTTAAAGCTTGCATCGCCTTGCCAGGCAAGCCGCTTCAGCTTTAACATCGCAGTCCTTAAATGAGCCTTTATTATTGATAT
>JANQHM010000233.1 GCA_028282645.1 Candidatus Gastranaerophilales bacterium | reverse complement strand
GATATTAGAGCCTGGATTCTTGCGGATAAATATTCACTTGAGCTTCTGCACAAAGCTTTGGATGTTTGCTCTTCGGAGAATGATATAAATATTTAAATGCTATCGCTACAATTGATTAGCTATAAATAAAAGACAGGGCTTGCCCAATCTTTTATTCTTATTATTTAATTAACAATTTTAAAGAATTTTATCAAGCTTTGGATATTCAGTTTTTTTACACTTAGCTCGCGCTAGCTCCTCGTCAATTTTTTTTATTTCGTTTTTTAATTGTTTGTTTTCTTTTTTCCAACAGGTAAAAATCGTTTTATAACAATTTTTAGGAAATGAAGAAATATACAAAGTATTTAGGTATGTATCAATTTTTTTTGGATTTTCAGCACCATTATATATTGCAAGCTCTTTCTGCTTTTCCTTTAGTTCTCTCTCTAGTTGTATATTCTTATCAACACCAGATAAAGTTGATGATCGAGAAAGAAAATCAACATCTATAGCACCAAAAGGCACTTGCTTTTTATTAGAAATTTTCAAATTCTGAGGAGTTACTTTCATTTCTATAAAAATCTCCTTAGCTTACTCTATTAATTTTAAGTCTAAATATAATATTTTTTGACTTAAATTTCAATTAATTAATTAGTTTATTAAAAATTTCTAACAAACCATTCATTTACTTTCTTGCCAATCCCTGATTCTTTAAATGCTTTTGATATTGGTTTATGTAAGGCACTTCCACCAATTCCTCCTGCTATGGCTCCAATTGCGCCACCAATAACAGTTCCTGGTCCAGGGCATATAGCAGAGCCTACTAGTACACCATAGGCTGCACCACCTTTTCCTCCTGCAAATGCACAAGCAGCTTTTCCTCCTGCATCTTTAGCCGCTTGAAAACTTTCTTCTTTTTCCTTAGGGTCAGTGCTTACCAATGCATTCCCTAGTTTATAAGTTGCTTTTGCTGCACCAACTGCGGTTCCAATATCACCAAAAACGCTATTACCTGCGTCTGCAACATAACCAGCATGAGTTGCAACATTTGCAACAGTAGTGCCAGCATCAGCCATGTCACTTAAATTTTTAGCTGCATCTATCAAGTGATACTTATTAGCAACAGCGTTGGCAACCGTATCTCCAACTCCTCTAAAGCTTACTTTATTTTCTTTTTGAGTATTTCCTTTTTTGTGGGCGTCATATAGTTGAATCGACCACCCTTTTAGTTGATTATAAACTTGAATTTTATCTTGTACTTCTTCTTTATTTTTATTTGATTCACTTGCTTCAAGTTCATTTATTGCGTTTACGGATGTATTATATAATTTTTCTGCAACTTTATTTGTAAGTTTAGGGCTTTCGATAAGATTCTTTAAAATATCTGTAAAGTCTTCAGGTGTTTTAGTTTCTTTAGGATTGTTTTTAAAGTTATCAGCAGCTTTCATAAATTTGTCAGAAAATGCAGAGTCAAATAATTTATCTACGATTGTATCAGCTTGTTCATCTAGTTTTTTATCTGCAATAATACCTGCCTTATTTATTTCTGCAACTTGAGAAGCTCCTTCCCCACCGGTAAATTGAGTAGACGATTTTAATGTATAAGCCTTATCAGCTGCTTTTTGCCCATTTGAATTTGTTTTATTAGAAAAACTTCTAACTGGTAAGTTAGATAAATTCAGTGGTTTT